>CASEFE010000087.1 GCA_949287105.1 uncultured Bacillota bacterium | reverse complement strand
TTTTTTATCGCTTATTCCTTCTGAGATACAGCAATATTTTACCATATACGATCCTGAGGGGCAATGTCCTGCATTTACGGAAAACTTATCATCTCTTGATTTTTCTTTCTCGCTTAGGATCATTTAAGCCTAAAATTGAAAATACTTTACGGCATTTTCTCATACGGAGCGATCTTTGTACCTGTTTATCGCTCAGACCTTCACGCTGAACTCACGCAATCCGGGACAGCCGAGATCTTTTAAAATCTCGCCGCGCGGCGCGACATATTCTGCCGCCTGCACAAGAAGCTTGCGCACTTCGGGGATCTTATACGTCGGATAGGTTTCATGGCCGGGATTGAAATAAAACATCTTTCCGCTGCCGCGCTTGAACACACATCCGCCGCGGAAAACTTCCCCGCCGCGGAACCATCCGATATACACGAGTTCGTCCGGCGTAGGGATCCCGAACGGCTCACCGTACATTTCTTCCACCGGAATGTCAATAAATTCACCCAGTCCCTGCGCGATCGGATGCGTCATGTCCACACACCAGAGGCGTTCGTGTTCGCCGTCTTCCCGCCATTTCAATGTTCCCGGCGCACCCGTGATGCGCATAAATACTTTGGATTTGTGCGCGGAATGCAAACAGACCATTCCCATGCCGCGATGCACACGATCGACAACCTTTTGTACGATCTCATCTGCCACCGCATCATGATGGATATGCGCCCACCAGAACATCACGTCCGTCCCCTCTATGATCTCATCCGTCAAATCTGCGGCGCCCTTTTCGCCGATCTGCACCAACGTTGCCGTGTGCCCCGCGTCCTTAAAAAGCTCCGCCAGACACACAGCCATGCCTTCGGGATACGCTTTTTTCCCTTCCTCACTGTCCATCAGAAAATTATGTTCGCAAACAATTGTAATCCGCATGTTATACCTCCATGTCTGCTTATCACAGTACACTTTCTTTTGACTCTATTCTATCACAAACCTTGCCTGTATTCGACGCGTTTTTCAATCTGTTTGTACCGAAAATTGTTGATTTTCAATTTTTTTCCGCTCTTTAATAGAGTAATTTCGCCGTCTCCGGTAATGTAAGAACGGTATTGTTGTCCCCGCGCACACTGAACTGCTCTTCATGGTACGTTTTATGCGGTATCATGTATACACGCTTGTCCCGCCACTCCCCGCGCACCGTCTGCGAAAAACGCCGCTCGGCAAGAATATTTGCAAATAATGCGGCGTTCAGCTCCACGATCGCATTTTCATACCCTTCCGCAAAACACTCTTTGATGGCTATTTTTATCCGATAACTGACGTACGATTCGTTCAACAACAGGCCTGCCCCCTTACAGTGCGGACAGGGACGCGTCAGCATCGCGACATTGTCGCTCTTAAACTTTTTCCGCGTAAACTGGATCAGCCCGAATTCCGTCATCGGCTGCACATTGCATTTCGCACGATCCTGCGCCAAATACTGCGCCAACGTGTTTTCCACGGCTGCCCGATGCTCCGGATCGCTCATATCGATAAAATCCACGACGACGATCCCGCCTACGTTTCGCAGCCGAACCTGCCGCGCAATTTCCTTTGCCGCTAAAAGATTGGTCGAAAACACCGTGTCTTCCAGCGCGCTTTCCCCCGTATACCTTCCGGTGTTTACGTCGATCGCAGTCAAAGCTTCGGTCTTGTCAAAGATAAGATATGCTCCGTTTTCCAATTCGACGCGCCTGCCGATGGATTGCCGGATCTGCTGTTCCAGCCCGAAAAAACCGAACATTTCCTGTTCGCCCGTATACCGCACAAGCTTGGTGCGGTAGCGAGTCTTGCGCAATGCAGCCTCCACTCGCTCATACGCCGTCGCATCGCCGATATAGATCTTATTTACGTCCGAAAGGTCAAAGTCCCGCAACAGACGCACATGCACATCCGCATCGCGGTACACAAGTTCCCCGACAGAAGCTCTTTGGTAATTTTCCAGCGTTTGCGCGTACAGTCCGCGCAGATACTTTGCTTCTTCGCGAAGACTTTTCAACGACGCGCCCTGCGCATTTGTGCGCATAATAAATCCGCCGCCGCCCGCACATAATTTTTGTGCTTTCGCCAACATCTCCGCGCGAACAGATTCTTCGGTGATTTTTCGCGAAACCGCACAAAAATCTTCCGTCGGAAGAAAAATCAGGCACTTTCCCACAAACGACAGACACATACTCAAACGCGCACCTTTGCTGCCGATCGGCGATTTCGATACCTGTACCATCACCTCATCCCCGACATGCACGTTCAGTTTCTGCGAAGAAATTCCGACAGCTTCCGCCGCCGGTATATCTCCCGCATACAGATATCCGTTTTTTGCCTGCCCGAAATTCACAAACGCCGCTTGCATTCCTTCCAGCACGTTGACTACCCTGCCTTTATACACGTTCCCCGAAATTTCACTCGTACTCCCCGAATCGAGATGAAACTCGACCAGCTTTCCGTTTTCGGTAACCGCGGCAAAGCAATCTTCTCCGAAGTAGTCGAAAAACATATCTTTGTTCATTTATATTAAACCTTTTGGCCGCATCGCAATGCAATACGGCCGAAAATAAATTACAATATTGCAATTTTTAAATACATATCATAATTTTATCACAGAATTGACAATTTTGCAAGTGCCGATTTAAAATTCATTCTCCGGTATCCGAATTTTTTTCCTGCGTTCCCATGAACTCTTCCGTTCGGATCTTTTCTTCCGAAATAAACCCGTTTTCCGGTAAACTAAGATATGCAGATAAAGGCTGCCGCAGATCGGCACGCGAAAAAATTTCAAAAAATTCCGATTCGCCCAATTCGCACGAAAAATCGCCATTCTCGTCATAAACGGTGATTTCCAGATATTTTCCGCGTTCAAACTGGCGCAGGATCCGCCCGACCGTACAATCCTCGCCCACCGCCACTTTCTTTACTTCCAGACCGCGCGCCATATCCGCGCGCCTGTCGAATTGAAGGCGGCGATATTGTCCCTTGTTTCCGCCAAACGATCCCGCAAGGATAAACAGCGCAAAAAACAAAAGCGTAAAATTCAGACGCACAAAAAAACTGTATATAAAGAGCGAAAGAAACAGCGCCGCAACGATCAGGCTGACAACAAACGTCGCCCTGTGCGCATGATGTTCACCGATCTTTCGGGCAAGCGCGCAATACAATACCCTGCCCCCGTCCAGCGGCCAGGCGGGCAAAAGATTGATTGCGGCAAGCCCCGCCGACGTATATGCCGCCACATCCGTGTACGGATAAAGATCGGGGAAAAGCCACCACAATGCCACAAAAAACAGAGCACAGACGAGATTGACCGCAGGCCCCGCCAATGCAAGACGAATTTCGTCCGCCAAAGAAATGCCCTCGATGTCTCCCGTAACGACGGCGCCGCACGGCAACAGTACGACCTTGTCAAGCCGCCTTCCGATGCGCGCGGCATAGAGCGCGTGCCCGAATTCGTGTATGATCGCAACGACCGTACACGACAAAAACAAAAAGATTTCGCCGCGCAGCAAAAAAAAGACTCCGAATAAAAGAAAGAGCGGATGCACCTGAACCGTGAGCCGCTCTTTCCCTTGTTTTTTGCCGCGTCGCTTGGAAAATACGCCGCGTTTAAGCATTCCAGACAATGTCGTTGTTTTCGTTGACCGTATATGTATGGATGAGCGATCCGCTGTCAAACATCGACACGGAAATTTCACCGCCGGCGCTGTACCCGACCGGAATGGTCGCATAAACGGTATCGCCCGCCGCCAGATACACATTGCTCAAACCCGCAATGACGGTAGAAAAAGAAGTTGAATGCTGAATTTCCATCGTATATGTGCCTTCGTTTTCAACGATGCTCTGCACCGTGCCGCCGTAAGGCGCATAGACACTGCATGTTCCCGTAAAGGTTAAAACGCCCGTTTCGCCGACCGAACACACGATATCGTCATCGGATACGACCGATCCAAGCGTGAGTTCGGAATATGTTCGATCGTCCGGCGCTGCCGCGGTGGGTTTGCCTTCGATCAGGCCACGGAAAAAGGTGTTGATGGCGCTCGCAGGCCAGAAAATATTTGTAAGCAGTATGGCGGCGCACAGCGCGATCACTGCCACAAATTCCACCATGAGCAGCTTCCCTTCCAAAAACTTTTTATGCGCGCGGTGCGGTTTTTCTTCTTCGTAAGAATAAGCGTTTTCACCGTAATCGGTCACGTTTTCACCGCTCGCGATCGGCTCTTCCGCTTCCTCTACCCGCTCGTTGACCGATTCCACAACGCGCTCTTTCAGGTCTGCCTCTTCCTTTTTCTTCTTGCTTCGCTTTTTGGTTACGTTCAGAGTGCTGACCGGTATTTCAAGCATCTCTGCATAATCGATGGTTTGACTCATAAAACTCTCCTCCGGATTGCTGTTTTGTATCTCTATTTTATGCCGCAAAAATTTATTTCAGAACCGATTTTCAAAATTTTTTCAAAACATTTGCACCTTTTTCCGTTTTGGTGTAATATAATGATAGATCATTTTTTGCAAATGCTTTCAGCTCATCGCTCGGCACTTTGCTCTATTCCTATTTCACAAAGGGTCATAATATGCGTATTTCAGAAATTTTTACAAAAAAGAAAGCTGTTTTTTCTTTCGAAATTTTCCCGCCCAAACCGACGTCGGACATTTCCGCCGTCCACGATACCATTCGGGAACTTTCTTCGCTTTCGCCCGATTACATTTCGGTCACTTGCAGTGCAGGCGGTTCGGGAAACGCGCGCACCGCGGAAATTTCCGCGCTCGTTCGCTCATGCGGCGTAGAGCCGCTCGCGCACGTTACCTGTATTCATTCCGACCGCGCCGCCGCCCAAACGACCCTGAATGAGTTATGGGACCTGAATGTTCAAAACGTCCTAGCTTTGCGCGGCGACCGCATTGCAGGCGTTGCCGAAAGCAAAGATTTCAAATATGCGTCCGATCTCGTACGCTTTATCCGCCAAACAAGCGACTTTGACGTTGCGGGAGCCTGCTATCCCGAAGGACACCCCGAAAGCCGCGACCTCGTTTCGGATATAAGAAACCTCAAACAAAAAGTCGACGCGGGCGTGACGCACCTCAATACGCAATTATTTTTTGATAACGAGGATTTTTACCGTTTCCGCGACAACATTGCACTGGCAGGGATCCATGTGCCCGTGCAGGCGGGCATCATGCCGCTCGTGAAAAAAAGCCACGTAGACCGCATTATTTCCCTTTCGGGAGCCAAAATACCCGCCAAAATTTCGCGCATGATCGCGCGGTTTTACGATAAACCCGATTCGCTGATGGAAGCGGGCATTGCCTATGCCGTCGATCAGATCGTAGACCTCTTGTCGGCGGGCGCGCAGGGCATTCACCTGTATGTCATGAACAACCCGTACGTTGCCAGACGGATCGCCGAAAGCATACAGCCCATCCTCAACGAAATCAACGGAGATTAAAATGCAGATAGACAGAGAGGAATTTTTACGCTATCTCGGCTGGAAAGGACAGGAAACGGACGAATCTTTCCAAAAGAAACTGGACGGCGCCGCACAAAAAGCACTCGATCTTTCCTCACCGCGCTCCGTCGTGCGGAAATTTCGGCTGACAGAAGATTTCAGCCTTTTCGGCACGCAATTTGTGCTCGAAGGAAAAGACATCCGCACCCACCTTGCCGGCTGCAAAGAAGTTTTTCTCATGGCCGCGACCATCGGCGCCGCGCCCGAAAAAGAACTTCTGCGCCTGACACGGAGCAATACCTTCGAAGCCTTGCTCTTCGATACCGCCTGTTCCTGCGCCGTCGAAAGCTATTGCGACGATATCTGCGAAGACTTACAAAAAAACTGTCCCACGGCTCTTACGGAACGCTTTTCCTGCGGCTACGGAGATTTTCCCCTGCAAGCCCAGCAAGAGATCTGCCGCATCCTTCGCACGGATACGCAGCTCGGGCTCTGTTGCGACGAAAGCTTTCTCTTGACGCCGCGAAAATCGGTCACGGCGCTCGTGGGTATCACCGCGCGCCCCGCGCCCGAAAAAACGCACGCCTGCAAACAAAAATGCGCCTCCTGCAAACAAAAATGCGCCTCCTGCAAAAAAGCAGACTGTGCTTTTCGAAAATAAGGATTATTTTATGGATTTCAAAACCTTTCTTCAAAACAACATAGTCGTGTTCGACGGTGCATTCGGAACCCTTTTGCAACAAAAAATACAAAGCGTTCCCACCATTCCAGAACGGCTCAACCTCGAAAACCCTGCCGCTATCGAAGAAATTCACCGCGAATACGCTGAGGCGGGAGCAGACGTCATCACCGCCAATACCTTCGGCGCGAACGAAGGCAAGGTCGGCGATCGCGCCGAGAGCGAAAAGCTCGTCCGCGCCGCCGTCCGCCTGGCAAAAAAAGCGGCGCCGACAAAATTTGTCGCCCTCGATATCGGCCCGACGGGAAGACTGCTCGAACCCATGGGCACCATGAGCTTTGCAGAGGCTTACGACATCTTTGCGCATATGGTCGAAGCGGGGAGCGATGCCGACCTCATTCTCATCGAGACGATGTCCGATTTGCAGGAATTGCGCGCCGCGCTCCTTGCCGCCAAAGAACACAGCAATCTGCCCGTGGTCTGCTCCATGACCTTTGAAGAAAACGGAAGAACTTTTACGGGCTGCGATCCCGTCTGCTATGCGCTGACCGCGTCCCCTCTCGCCGATGCGGTGGGCGTGAACTGTTCGCTGGGGCCCGATAAACTTTTACCCGTCGTAGAGATCATCCTCGCGCATACCGCAAAGCCCGTTATCGTGCAGGCCAACGCCGGAATGCCCGATGCCGAAATGCGTTACAGCATCGATTCCGATCGGTTTGCCGAAACGTACGAAAAATTTTTGAAGATGGGCGTGCGCATCGTCGGCGGATGCTGCGGAACCACACCCGCCTATATAAAAAAGATACGCGCCCTTGCCGATTCGCATACCGTTGTTCCGACTCATTTTCGTCCTCTTGCCGCCGTATGCTCCGCAAACCGCGCCGTCTTTTTGGATGACGTTCATATCATCGGGGAACGGATCAACCCCACTGGCAAAAAGGCCATGAAACAAGCCCTCCTTTCGGAAGATTACGCCTACGTGCAAAAACAGGCCATCGAACAACAGGAGGCTGGCGCCTCGATTCTCGACGTGAACGCCGGACTTCCCGAACTGGATGAAAAAACCGTGCTTCCCCGCCTCATCCGCGAAGTGCAGGCGGTGAGCGATCTTCCCATCCAGATCGACAGTTCGTCTCCCGCCGCCATCGAAGCGGCTCTTCGCGCCTGTTGCGGCAAAGCCATTGTCAATTCCGTCAACGGTGAAGATAAATCCCTGCACGCCATACTTCCGCTCGTAAAAAAATACGGCGCGGCTGTCGTGGGACTGACCGTCGACGAGCACGGCGTTCCCAAATCGGCCAAAGAACGAATCAAAATTGCCGAAAAAATTATCCGCACTGCGGAAACATACGGCATCGCACAGGAAGATATCTTCATTGACTGCCTCACGCTCACCGTGAGCGCCGAACAGGCACAGGCGGCGGAAACGCTTTCGGCGATCCGCGAGATCAAAGCGCGTTTTCACGTAAAAGCCGTTCTGGGCGTAAGCAACATTTCGTTCGGGCTTCCCAATCGCCAGATCATCAATTCCGCCTTTTTGACGGCGGCTCTGTTTGCAGGGCTGGATCTTCCCATCCTCAACCCCAACATCCCCGAAAACATACAGACTGTATTTGCTTTCCGCGCGCTCTCCGGACAGGACAAAAATTGTGCGGCGTATACCGAACGGTTTGCTGCTGCGGCGCCTTCTGCGCCCTCCCCTTCCGCTCCGAACCCGAATGCAAAGCCCGAAGAGGATATTTTCTTTGCCATCCGCAAAGGGCTGCCCGATGCCGACAAAATCTGCGCCGCACTTTTAGAGCGATTTGCGCCCCTCGAAGTTATCGACCGATTTTTGATCCCCGCTCTCAACGAAGTGGGAAACGACTATGAAAAAGGCATCTTGTTTCTCCCGCAGCTGATCGCTGCCGCGGAGAGCGCAAAGGGATGTTTTGCTAAGATCAAGAAAAAACTTCCCGCGGGAAACGCCGAACGCGGAAAAATCGTGCTTGCGACCGTTAAAGGCGACGTGCACGACATCGGCAAAAACATAGCAAAGACCGTCCTTGAAAATTACGGCTATACCGTAATCGATTTAGGCAAAAACGTGCCGCCCGAAACGATCGCCATGACCTGCCGAAAGGAAAATATAAGGCTTTGCGGACTTTCCGCGCTGATGACGACCACCGTTCCCGCCATGGAGGAAACGATCCGTCTGCTCCGCACAGAATGCCCCGATTGCCGCGTCATGGTCGGCGGCGCCGTGCTCAGCGAAGAATACGCAAAAAAAATCGGCGCCGACTGGTATTGCAAGGACGCCAATGCCGACGTTAAAATCGCACAATTTGTGTTTGAACAGGGAGAACCCGTTCCGACTTTGCAAACAAAATAGTCGCCTTGCCTGACAGGCTTTTGCCTCTTTCAGATTTTTGCCTCCTTTGAAATTATCTCTCTATGGGAAAATAGTTATGGAAAAATTGCACCGCACCGATTCGGAATTCCGAAAGCACCTTATCCCTCTTCGGGACAGTGCGCAAAAATTAAATCCTAAAATTCTCTATGCCGGTGCGCTGAAAAAATCCAAAAACTGGCAGGAAGAGCCGCATTCGCACCCCTTTTGTGAAATTTTGTACATATCCGAAGGCGAAGGCACGGTAGAAACCGAAAACGGAAGCTTTTCGGTTTCCACAGGAGACGTCGTTCTCTACAACGCCGGCGCAACACACTGCGAACGCTCCGAAGACGGCGTTGCTTTCCTCTTTTTTGCCGTAACAAACTTAAAATTCAGCCTTGCGCCGCAGGATATGCCTCTCGACGCGCGGCGCTCCCCCGTGCTTCGTTTCGATGCGTACGCGCAGGATTTTGCCTATCTTTTCAAGGCACTCGTGCGCGAAGCCAACGAAAAACGAAAATACGGGGACGAAGCTTGCCGCGGCATTGCCAATACCATCCTTTGCCTGCTTTTAAGGCTACTTTCCGACGGGGAAGAAAAATACCTCTCTCCCAATGAAACATACCTTCGCCTGCGCGGATACATCGACGAGCATTACCTGAAAATCCGAAAGATCGACGAGCTTTGCGAAGCCATGTTCGTCAGCCGCTACTATCTGACGCACCTATTCAAAGAATATGCGGGGGTCTCTCCCCTTCGGTATCTGCTCGAAAAACGGATCGACTATGCCAAACAGCGCCTTGTAAACAGCGACGATCCGATCGATCGGATCGCCGAAGAAACTGGCTATTCCGACCCGAACAGCTTTGTAAAAATGTTTCGGAAAAGCGAAAAAATGTCTCCCGCCGCCTATCGGAAAATCCACGGCTGCAACCATCCGTCTGCGGATAAAACAAGGCAATCTTAAAATTCCCGTTTGATCAAAAAACCCGCGCCGACATTTTTCTAAAGATAAAACAATCTTGAACCGTTTAATTGTTTGAAAATAATAACAGAAAAAAATTTGCCAAAACGATCAAAATTGTTTTGTTATTTCTGATTCGGGAAATTTTTTGAAAAACCAAATATAAGTACGCGGCGTCCGCTTTGCAAAGCGGACGCCGCGTTTTCCTTTTTTCTGAAATTGTTTATAAAGCAGTCAAAAGCAGTGATTCGCCCGCTTTGAGCTTTAATTCTATCTCCAATCCTTTTTCCGTCAATTTTCCTGTAACTTTCTCTTTTTGTCCCGTTTTTGGGTTTAGCGCTTCCGCTTCGCGGATGCCCTGTAAAAGCACTTTCGTGTCCGCATCCTCTTGGATGCTTGCAAAATACCAAACGTCACGATCCGCTCTTTTATGAATGTATTGTAGCCCCGCCACATGCGACAAGGCCGCGGTATCCAATTCTGCCGCTCGCAAAATATCCTGCAAAGCTTCCCGTTTTGCATACGGCATGGTGTAACAGGTACCGCCCCCTTCATGCCGCTTTGCGTGTACTCCCATGCCGATCTGCCCGATGCCGAACAGCTCTTCGCAAAGGTTCAAAAGTTCCGCGTCCTTTCCTTTTTCCACTGCACGTCTCGGAAGTTCGGAAAAAGCGACCAACGTGCCGCCGCTTTTTACAAACTCTTTCAACTTTTCCATCGTTTTGAGCGAAACGGCTTTCATACCGGGCAAAATTACGACTTTGTAGTTCTGAAAATGCGTATCCGAGCGCAACGAGAGAATCCCGCCCTCCGCTTTTGCCGAAGTTTGCAAAACTTCCGGATGCAAAAATGTAAAATCTGTGTTCAATTCGCGGCTTAAATATTGCCCCAGCCGCATATAATTGTTTTTTTCGTCGGTCGGGCCGCCCAGATATTTGTTGCCTTCCCAGTTCATCGTATACATAAATTGCAGGCTCTCGATCGGATAAAGTACGGCGACACTGTTGACCTGCCCGCCCGTCTGCAAAGCCTGCGAAACGCGTGCACAATAATCGTTGAATTCAGGCAGAAATTTTCCGTAATATTCGTCCCGATACGACAGCTCCGGCGGAAAAATGATCTTGCTTTTGTCCGCATCATACCACACAGCGTGCGGTACAAGCAGATTGATGCCCTTGGTAAAAAGGTCATAGCTTTCGCGGTACATGCCCTCTTCTGTAAGATTTCCCATCGCGCCGAAGCACTCGCACATGACCAAACGTTTGTCGAAGTTCACCGCCGCTGAAGAAACAATTTTGTAGGCTTGCCCTGCGCGCCCTTCAAAGCAGATCTCGTCGACACCCGGAATGTCCTGATAACGGAAGGACTTCATCAGATCCCCCGTCATGCCGCAGGGATTTTCCACCTCTTCCTGATCGACGTGCCCCGTCAAAGATACGTTTCGTTCGGTACACCACTTCTGCACGGTGCCGGGAAAGCCTTCCGCATACAGATCCGCCCGCAACGACAACAGCGCATTCCGCGCAAACGCCGTATCTTCGCCGATGTCATAAAACAGCGCAGGATAATACACTGCGGGAGATTCCTTATATTTTTCCTCAAATCGTTCGTTGAACGATTCCGTCCACATTCTGCCGTCCGGCCCGTCTTTCTCCGTGCCGTAAAACTGCGGCTCATCGTAAAATACACTGTCGATCACATTCCCGAAATATTCGGAAAAATGCCTGTAATACACTTCGTGCGTGCATTCCATAAACTTTTTCACCGCTTCGGGGCTCAAAAAATCGACGTGGTTCCACCCCGCATCCCGCAAAATAAAGCACAATACCGTCCAGT
>CASEFE010000086.1 GCA_949287105.1 uncultured Bacillota bacterium | reverse complement strand
GGCGCTGACGATTGCGACGGTGCCGATCTTCCTGTTTACGCGTTGGCTGATGAAAAAGATGCCGCAGGAAATAACATTTTAAGGGGGGCGCTGTATGCAGGCATTTGAAAGACTGATTAAAAAAGCGAAAAAGAACATACATCCGGCGCAGGTTCTCATCTTTTTGGTGCTTTTCATCTATGCGCTCTCGCTGTTGTACTGTTTACTGTGGGGGTTTGTCAATTCCGTCAAAGATCCGTTGGATTACATGCTGAATAAAAATTCCTTCTTTTCGACGGTACAGTTTTCCAACTATGCGGAAGCGTTTGAGCTTTTGGAGGCAAACGGAACAAGTTTGCCGATCATGGTGATCAATTCACTCTGGATCACGGCGGCGCGGTCGCTGGTTTCGATCTTTTTTGTTACGGTGGCGGCATATTTATTTTCGAAATATAAATTTGTAGGGAAAAAGATCATTTACGGGGCGTTGATCGTAACCTTGATGCTGCCGCTGTACGGATCGAATGCGGCTTTGGTGCGATTGATTCATGATATATCGCTGTATGACAGTCCGCTGTATCCGATCGTGATGTCGGCGTCCATTCAAGGATCTCTGCTTTTGGTAATGCGTTCTTATTTTGACGGAATATCAAAGGAGTACATGGAAGCGGCAAAGATCGACGGGGCAGGGCAATACCGCGTATTGTTTCTGATCATGGTACCGCTTGCGGCGCCGTGTGTCGGGTCAATATTTATATTGATGCTTATTCAGGGCTGGAACGATTATACGATGGTGCTCTATTACATGCCGAGCTTTCCGACGATCCCGATGGGGCTTTATGTATACGAACAGACATCGAAATTCAACATCAACTATCCGGTGTACTTTGCGGGAGTGATGATGGCATGTGTTCCGACTTTGATATTATACATTGCGATGCACAATAAAATTATGAACAGCGTTGCGATGGGCGGATTAAAAGGTTAAATTAAGGAGGATAAAATGAAGAAAAAACTTTTGCGTTTGATCACGGCTGCTATGGCGGCGGTGCTGATGGTGTCGGTTTTTGCGGGGTGTCAAAAGAAAGAGAAATTGTATACGGGAGATTTCGGACTGAACATAATCACGATCAACAAAGGTTACGGAACGGATTGGCTGTATGCCCTCAAAGAAGAGTTTGAAGGGATGTACCCGGGCATCACGGTCAACATCAAGAAGGAAGTGACCGATGACAACATAACGAACAAACTGGACGCCGGCGAAGAATATTGCCAGTACGACCTGTTCTTTACGGGAACGGATCTTGCAAAATACATAAAGACTTCGGTATCCGGCGAAGAGCCTGTTCTGGCGGAACTGAGCGATATTTACAACAATCCGGCGGCAGCAGGGGAAAAGAATGTGATCGACCGTCTGGATGAAAGCCTTGCGGCCACGTTCAAGATCAAAAACGGCGAAAAGACGGAATACTACACGATGCCTTGGACGCAGGGTATCAACGGACTTCTCTATAACGGCAAAGTGATGCGGGAAAAGCTTGGGGAAAACTGGAAAGAGACGTATCCCTGCCGTACGACGGAAGAATGGATGGATCTGATCGAAGCGCTCGCCGCTGTGGGCCAGTATGCGTTTATTTATGCGGCGGATACGCAGTATTATCAGATGTTATACAACGCATGGTGGACGCAGTACGAAGGTCTGGAAGGGATCAGCAATTATTATTCGGGCCTTGCTTACGACGCAGCGTATGACAAGATGACGGTCAACCGCGGTATCTTTCAGCAGCAGGGGCGTCTGGAAGCGATGAAAGTAATGGGATCGATCATGAAGGTTCCGTATGTATATCCGGACAGCAAGGGTATCGACTGGAACTCTGCGCAGACGTATTTCATGTCCGGACGGAGTGCGATGTTCCCGAACGGCGACTGGAACAACATTGAAATGGGCAAGATGTTCCCTGAAAACGAAGTGCAGTTTATGAAAGTTCCCGTGGTCTCCGCGCTGGGTACGAAGCTCGGAATCACGGAAGATGAACTTTGTTTGGCGGTAGATTATGCTGATAAAGTATTGGCGGGCGAAGAGCCGCAAAAGCCTGCGATCGTGCCGCAGGAGGTAGCCGGCAAGACGCTCACGGTCGATGAAGTTCTCGAAGCGGTTGTGGAAGTGCGTTCGGTCGTGGATACATATTCCAATTATTTCACGGCGGCAATTGCGGCATGGAGCCCGCGCATGCAATATGCGAAGGAATTTTTGAGATTGATGGTGTCGGACAAAGGGCAGGAGATCTATTCCAAATCGGTCAACGGCAACACGACGCTTCCGTACGGATTTGATATCAGCAAGACCGATTGGTATGCGGGTGTTTCCGATTTTGCCAAGAGTCGGTTTGAGATCGCGAGGGGCGCGACGTATTATTATGCGCACACGGAACTTCCGTTGGGACGGGATCTGATGGCGTTCCGCGCAGTTTTCCAGGCACCGATCGAGCATCTGTTTTACGGAAAGGGCTGGACGGCGGAGCAGGTAATCGATGTCGACGTAACCTATTATAATACGGGCACGAACTGGAATTCGCTCTTGGAGCTTGCGCAGCTCGGTTAAGGATCCGAAGAGGAGGAAAGTCATGAGAGGGATCAAAAAGATCATAGTGTTTGCTTTGATGCTGGCTTTTCTGTTTACTGTTGCGGCATGCGGCGGAAAGGCGGCAAAAAAAGAAAACAACATTGAAATGGTATCTTTGTATAACACGATGACGTTGGAGCGGTCGGCGGAAATTACGGGATATCCGATGGCGCAATTTGCCGTGGAAGCGGCAAAGGGAGAGACGGACGGGGCGCAGATCGTCATTTGTCCGGAACAGAAGATCTCGGCGTATACGGCGACGGTGTCTGACCTTACAGGCCCGAACGGAGCGGTGATTTCAGCCAAGAACATGACGCTGTATGTGGAAATTTACGCGCGCGTCGTAGACGGGTCGGAAGAATTTCCTGCAGGATATTATCCGGATGCGCTGATCCCGTTGCCGTACATTGAGAATGCGCACGAAAACTTTGTGGAAGCGGGGAACAACCAGGCGTTCTGGCTGGACATAACCGTACCCGAAGATGTTTCGGCAGGGGATTATACGGGCAGCGTTACCTTTCTTTTTGACGGAGAGAAGAGAGAGGTGCCTATCCGTTTGACGGTATTTGATTTTACGATGCCGAAAGTCACATATATGGAGTCGTCTTATCTGATCTGGCGGAACTGGGTGATTCAGGGCGAGCTGGACAATACGACAGAAATGTGGGAAACGTATTTTGATTTTCTTCTCGATTACAATTTGGTCGGGTATGATCTTCCCTGCGAACCGGGCGACATTGAGGCATACAAAGCGGCAGTACGGAAATATTACGACTTGGTGCCGAACTATTTCATTCCGTTCAAGCTGGCCGGAAATTTTGTGATCGATTACGATTTTGCTTACGATTATCTGTATGCGATCGCGGAGATCAGTTTAGAAGACGGGATCAATTATTTCGACAAAGCCAAATATTACATTCATACCATATACGACGAATGCAATCACGATTCGGTAAAAGAGATCCGGTATCCTGCGGCGAAAGTCGTTTTGGAAAAGATGGATGAAACGGAAGAGCAGGTGGTAGCCGATCTGATCGAGCAAGGCAAGCTGCGCAGCCGTGACGATGCGATTGCGGCGGGGCTTTTAAGCGTGCAGCACGTGATGACGACCACTTACATCGAAGAGCTGGCGGAAGATTACGGGGTGGATCTGTTCTGTCCCGGATACAGATATTTCAATACGACGGACGGTATCGAATACTATCGCCAGCTTATGGAAGAGGGGATCGATATTCACTCGTACGGTGCCATGAACGGCGGACTGACAGGGTCGGTTCTGATCAACGATTATACGATTTCGGGCAGAGACATCATGTGGTCCAAATATGCGTACGGCGTGACGGGGGATCTGTACTGGAATGCGACGGGATACAGGGCATGGTGGCAATTTGTCGGAACGGGTTACGGACTGATCAACGATCTTTACACGCAGGCATCGCATGACGGACTGTCCAACGGCGACGGATATCTTTTGTATCCGGGAGCGCAGTACGGATCGGAAAAGCCTTTCCCGTCCATCCGGTTGACAGAGCGCCGCGACGGGATCGACGATTACGATTACATGTCGTTGTTGCAGGATAGGTATGATCAGTTGGCAGAGGAATACAACGTTTCCGAAGGATTTGATGCGAATCAGGTTTTGCAGCCTTTGTTTGACAGTGTGTTCAGTCTCGGATCGAGCAAACTCAATTACGATGGTTTGGCGGATGCGCGCAGGGCGATCGCAAGTCTGATCGAAATGGCAGAGAGTGATGCGGGATTTGTCGTCAACGAACTCAAACTTGAAAAGGAAGGGATTCGTTATTCTCTGTATGCCGAGCCGCAAACAAAGATCAAAGTGGACGGTTCCTGGTTATCCCCTTCCTCGACCGGAAAGAGCATCGGATATATCTCTTATCCGAAAGACGGTATCCTGAGAATCGAAGTGGAAAGCGAAGGGAAGACCTACAAAGCGGAGATCTATGTCGGAAATAAGCCGGAACTTGTCAATTCGTTTGAGGACGAAGAATCGATCGCGGAAGTGGAAGTGAGCGCACGGGGAAGCGAAGCGTCGCTCAATACCGATCCCGCCTATGCGGTCAGCGGAAACAGTTTGCAGATCAAGTTGCAGGGCTGGAAGGATCCGAACGGCGGCGTGACGGTATTCAATCCGTTCGCGTACATGCCGATCGAAGGGCTTGCGGATACGGCGTTTATCGAATTTGAAGTATACAATCCCGGGGAAGACATCACGGTCAACATAGAAGCGATGAACCAGGCCGGAATATCGTACGGGCTGGACACCGTGACCTTGAAGAGCGGAACATGGACGAAGATCCGTTTAGGAAATTTCAACACGATCAGCACGAACGATGCGACGCTGTCGAAAATCACGGCGATCGGCATAGTGGCGTCGAAAAACCTTTTGGACAGTAGCGGTACGGCTTATGCACATACGCTCTATATCGATGAATTTTACAGAACGATGGAGGTGAAATGATGCGAAGCAAAATAATAAAATTACTGTCGGTGGTTCTGGGTTTATTGGTCTTGTGCGGCCTTGCGGTTGGCTGTAAAGAAGAAAAGAAAGAGACAGAAACGACGCAGGAATATGTGCTGTGCGGTTTTGAAAGCAAAAAAGAGCTTTTGTCGATCGTCTATAATTTTTTCGGAAAGATCGAACTGGAAAACGGTGACACATATGTGAAGGAAGGGGAAAATTGTGCAAAGATTACGACGGAGATCCCCGTGCGGGAGAGCAAGGGAACGGATCTGAGCATGGTTTTCATAACGGGCACGCAGTACATAGAAAAGACGGATTTCAGCGATACGGTGGCGTTTGAAGTAGATATAATGAATGCGACGGAATCGCCCATCGCGTTTTCGATGACGCTGAACGTAAACACGATACTCGGATATTTTACCTTGGAAAAGGGAGAAAATCATCTGGTTGTGCCGGTCAACCGTGAATGCTATGATCTGCGCAGTGTAAATACATTGGAATTCTGGTTTGAGGGAAAAGATGCGGAGGTTGTCGATTCCTATGAACTGTACATCGACAATTTTGTAGCGATCGTAGCAGAGGACAAAGTAAACCAGAAGACCTATTCGTTTGCGGGGGATACGCCTTTCCGGTTTGAAAACGAATACGAAATTGCAGGTGTGATGAATTACATGGGTTCGATCGAAAGCGTGTTTACAAAGCCCCGTTACAGCCTGAACCGCGACCTTCAATATATTTTGACGGGAACAGGCTCGATGCGCATCGATTTCTTCTCGAAATCGACGGGGGGAATGGATTCTCTCGGATTTCGGTCGGTCGTGGGAACGTCGGATCTGAGCTGGAACGAATATGACTATGCGTCGACGTATCTTTCGTTCGACATGTACAATCCGACGGATAAAAATATTACCATCGAACTTGCGATTTTTACAAAGACAAACGAGAGCATCGGCAAATCGATCGCATTGCCTGCCAACAGCTGGACGGATCCTCTGGAAGCGCGTATGCTTTTGAAGGATATTCTCGATATGACCGTCGGAGACAAACTGGACATCATGACGATCGTATTCTATGTGATCGGACTGGACGGCACGGGCGATTCGCTGTATCTTGACAATATTTCTTTCAAGACGGCGGATCAATTCTGAAAAAGGAGGGGGATGACATGAAAAAGAAGATAGCCATACTTTTGCTTGCTCTGGCGGCGATGGTGGCATTTGCGCTGTTTGCCGGCTGTGAGGAAGGGAAAAAGCAAAAGAGCGTATCCCTCACGGGTGAATTGGGGCAGGTATTGGATCTCAACGAACTGGAAGGTGCCGATGCGCTTGCTTTTTATGAGTTCAGCGTCAAATCTCCCAAAGGGGAGGCGGTCGTTCTCACCGATCATTATCTGTACCTGGGAGAGACGGGCGGCTATTCGGTCACGGCGGCGGATACCGTGTGGAAGATCGAGGTAAAAGATACCCAAGGCCCCGTAGTGTTGTTCGGCGGGCCGCTCAAAGATTATTTTACGGGCGATACGGTGGTTTTGCCGCAGATTTATGTACGCGATTACAGCGGAGATATAAGTGATTACGATCTGAACGTATATCTCGGCGAAACAAAAATCGATGTTTCCGAAGAAAATACCTTTGTGGTCAACGAGGCGGGAACATACACCGTTTCGGTGCAGGCAAAGGATTCTTCCGGCAACTCCATCGAAAGAGAGAGCGCGTTCCGTGTATTCCGTTACAGCGACAAAACGGTGGCTGCCGATACGGCCGTATCTTTAACGGACGCAGATTTCGGCGCCAAGCTGGATACGTCGAAGGAATGGCAGATCGCGTACGAGGTGTATGAAAACGGCAAGACGGAACCGCTGAGCGAAAGCGCGTTTACGGTGAAGTCGGGCTCGTATTATGAAGTATACGGCACGGCCACCGAAAAGGGCGGAACGGAGCAAGTTCATTCTTATACCTTTTATCGGGCAGAGGATCTGCAAGTTATGTCCTTGAACCGCACGCAGGACAGTGCCTCCTACGGTCTGACCGCAACGGGTGCGGCGGCATCCGTGGAAGAAAAAGACGGCAATCGGTATCTGAAATTTCAGCCGACGTCTTTGACGGTGACAGTCAACCTTCCGGCATCGACACTGGATGCCACCATTCTGGAAGGAAGCAAGGTGAAGGTGACGATCGACTGTTGGGTGGAAGGATACGAAGATTTTGATTTCGGGAGCGATCCGAATCATTTCCTTCTTTCGGTCGGCGAAGGTGTGCAGTGTCATGACGACGTATTCAAAGGGCAGGCAACGCTGACCTTGCAGGTGCAGGACGGTATGGTTTATTTCCCCGTTGTCGTTCGGGAGAAAGGCAAGCCCTTCTATTTTGACAACATCACTTTTGTGAACGCAGGAAAGCATTTTGCAAGTGCCGAAACGCCGCTTGTGAAAGCGGAAATCGGTTCAACGCTTTCGGTCAGCCCCGAACTGTTCGGACTTAAATTTACGGATTTTATCGGCAACGAACTGACTCCGTCGATCGTATCGGTACGGCGGTATACGGAAAACGGTGCGTTTACCGATCTGAGTGCTCCGTATGAATTTACATCCGAAAAGGATTATTGTTATGAAATCGAATATGCGGCGGGCGAGGGCGCTTTGCAAGCGAGTTATACAGTTCGGCTGATCGTGGGTGACGTGGACGTGGAAGCGCCGGTGATTTCCTTTACCGGAGCGCAAGGTGTCAATCGTTCGGTGAAAGTCGGAACCAAGGTTGCCCTGACGGAACAGGGGCTTGGCATTTCGGTCAAAGACGACAACGAATTCGACATTACCTATGCGGTCAAAAAGAACGGCGAGGCTGTGGCGGCAGAAGAGATCACGGTGCAGTCGGGCGAGTATTACGAGATCACGGTGACGGCAGAGGACAACAAGGGCAATATAAGCGCGCAATACATCTTGATTCACGCGGAAGATTGCAAGATCCTGACCTTTGACGATATGTCGGCAGATTTATTGAAATCGCTCAATTTTGTCTGCAATACGCTCAGACCGAATGACAATATCAAAGTAAATTCCACCCGTAAATTGGTGGAAGAAAACGGGAACAAAGCGTTTTCGTTTACGCCCGGAATGGGAGGGGTGCACCTGTCTACCAGCTGGGTAGCGAGCGGCGTGCCTTCGGGAAAATACAACATACAGATCAATTTCCGGTTTACGGGAACGGTTACTGCGTTCTATTTCTGTACGGACGATGAAGTGCAGATCGGGGAATCCCTGACGGGTGACGGATCGCTGACGCTTGAAAACGCAGAAGTTGCATCGGATCGGTTCAGGTTCCAGATGATCTGCAATACGGACGGCGAAGTGCTTGTAGACAGCATCGTGTTTATTCCGGTTTAAGATCGGAAAAGTTAAAAAATCCCTGCGGCGGCAATGCCGCCGCAGGAAAAATGAATATGAAAAAGAAAAATATTCTGTAATTTTTATAAAAGGGAGGAAAGAGAAGGATGAAAAAGAGCATCGTTTTTGTGGTGATGAGTTTTCTGTTGTCTTTGGCATGCACGTTATTTGTTGCGTGCGGGGATACGGGGAAAGATGATCCGATTAAACTTTCAGCGCCTGTCCTTACGGCGGAAGGAAACGAAGTTTCGTGGACGGCGGTCGAAAATGCGAGCGGCTATGCGGTGAAAGTGGGAACGGGAGAATGGAAGAGCCAGACAGAGTGTACATATACGCTCACGGAGACGGCACCGGGCGAATATACAGTCAGCGTCAAAGCAGTCAGCGGCCAGGAGAAATATGCGGACAGCGATGCGGCGACGATCAAGATCACTGTAAAGAAAACATTGGCGACGCCTGTGCTTTCGGTAAACGGAAAGGTAGTTTCGTGGGAAGCGGTTGCGGATGCCACGGGATATCAGGTGCGTGTAGGAACGGGAGTATGGCTGCCTGTGCAGACGGAAACGCAGTACACGCTGACGGAAGAAGAGGCGGGCAATTACTCGGTGTATGTGAAGGCAGTTTCGACGGATACGAACGTAACGGAAAGCAATGCGGTGATGATCACGGTGACGATCACGGAACAGTTGGCAACGCCCGTACTGAGCCTTTCCGAAGGCGTTATTTCCTGGGAAGCGGTCGCAAACGCGACGGGGTATCAGGTGCGAGTCGGCTCGGGTGAGTGGATGCCTGTACAGACACAGACGCAGATTGTAGTGGCAGATCTTATGCCCGGCGAACATACGGTGTATGTCAAAGCGGTTTCGGATGATCCCATGTATACCGAAAGCGAAGAGGCAGAAATAGTGGTCACGGTGACGGACGAAAAGGCTCCTGTGATCACATGGGATGTTTACCAGATCGTGGGCGAGGCGAATGCGACGGTGTCGCTTACGGCAGAGGCACTCGGCATCGAATGCAGTGACAATTACACGGCGGCGGACGCGATCGAATTTAAAGTTACGAAAGTACTTCACAACGGAGAGACGGATGTCGATATAAGCGGCGGATCCTTTGTTGCTGAGGACGGATATTATCAGATTTTCTATCAGGCAAAAGACGAGGCGGGAAACATTGCAACGGGCGACATTATTTATAAGACCTCGGCGGCGCTTCGCATGTTTACGTTTGAAAACGCGTATAATGCGATTTTCTATAGAGAAGGTGTTTCGGCTCTTGTTATAGAAAACTCTTTGGCGATGGTATTGGATGACAGCACAAACGTATTGCTTCGCCTGTTCGGAAACGAAGGGGTAGAATCGACGCTGGTAGGTTTTGAAGCGGGAGATCCCATCCGCGTGACGATGCGGGTGTTTGTATCGAACGATATCACGATTGCGTTTCTTGATGCCAGCGGGAAACAGATGGTCAGGCCTCTTACCGATTATGGCGCAGTTGTAGGCGAATGGGCAACCGTAACGCTGGATACCGTCATTGTTACGACGGCTCTGGGTTATAAGCAAGAAATCGTCGGCGACGCAACAAACAATATCATGCTTTATGGAATCAATACGATTGCGGGAACAAAATTCGAGATCGACAATGTTGTGGTGACGGACAGCAAGGCCCCGCAGATCAGTGCGGCGACCACGTCAAAATATTATGCGGAAGCAGGTGTTTCGGTCAATCTTGCGCCTTCGGAATTCGGAGTGACGGCG
>CASEFE010000085.1 GCA_949287105.1 uncultured Bacillota bacterium | reverse complement strand
CATTCGTAAGTTCGAATCTTGCCACCCCAGCCAATTGATTTCAATTTAATTCGGTCCATTAGCTCAGTTGGCAGAGCACGTGACTTTTAATCACGGTGTCCCGCGTTCGAATCGCGGATGGATCACCATATTTGCACCTTTAGCTCAGTTGGTAGAGCAACTGACTCTTAATCAGTGGGTCCCGGGTTCGAATCCCTGAAGGTGCACCAATAGGTTACAATCCGAACTATATCGTTACCAGCGATTGGTTCGGGTTTATTTTTTTACTGATCCGTCCTGATATAAATAATTTGTAATACTGTTTTAGTCACTCTGAATAGCTCCTCCTATTCAGAGTGACTTTCTATTGGTATCTGTATTTCGTATTCCCATTGAAGTATTCCGGTAAGAACGATAAGATATACTACAAATTTTGAACTAGTCAAATATTCACGTTTTGCGGCATAACGCAAAGCTTGCAAAACATTATTATAATTTTCTTCTGTACATTCTGCACATAAATATTTTCCTTCCGGCAATTCAATAAGATTCTCTGTTTGTGAATATTTTTTACATACAATAAATAAACGCTTTGTTTTCTCAGATTCATAAATACCTGCCAAATCCTCAAAAGCAAAATCTTCTTTTTTGTCTTCACCGATTTGCGCATAGAAATGTCGATGATAGTTCCATAAATTATCAATTGTCGGTTGACTTAACTTATCGGAAAGTAATATTGTACGTTTGGGTAAAGTTCGAACAAAAAATTTCTGTTTGGGTTTCTCCTCTACTTTACTTTCATAAAAATCTTTTGCACGAAGAATACGCAATTTTGCCTCATACAATTCGGATATCTTTTTGTCGGCACGAACCAGAGCGTCTTCTAAAAATTTTACGATCTCTTCTATATTGTTTAATTCAATCAGTTTTTTTATTTCTTTGAGCGAAATCTCCATACAACTCAACGCATGAATGGTATTCAGCCGTACTATATCCTTTTCTGCATAATAACGATATCTGCTCCATTTATCAGTAAGGGAAGGATGAACTAAACCAATACGATCATAATACCGCAGTGTTTCGGTCGTCATGTTCACCATTTTTGCCGCCTTACTGATAGAAAATAATTTTTCCATTTTTTTTGCAAAATCTCCTTGACTTTTGTGTTACACAAAGGTTTATACTTATTGTATCAATAAATCAGACGTTCGTCAAATAATTTCAAAAAGGAGATTTAAAATGAAAAAATTAGTAACTGTTTTAATGGCAATTATCGGTACGGGACTTTTGATGTTCAGCGGATGCAGTAATGGAGGTACATTTACCCAAAACACTTATGCATCAGGAGAAACGATCATAAATAGCATTGTTTTAGACGTTTCAGACCGCCAAGTAGAAGTGGCAGGATCTTCCGATAATCAAATCCATATTGATTATTTTGAAAGCGAAAAAGAATATTACACTATTTCAGAAATAGACGGAACATTAAAAATGTCGCTTGTTTTTAATAAAGAATGGACTGATTTTATCGGAACAAAAGCAGATAAGAAATATCGGAAAATTAAACTTGTAATTCCCGATGCATTTATTACAAATTTAACGATAACAACTACAAACGAAAAAATTAAGGTTACCGAACTTGAAGTAAATGAAAGCATTTCGCTTTATTCTAATGGTGGCAACGTGGAACTTGAAAAAATCTCCGCGGGAAAAAACATTACTTTAACCGCAAAAGATGCCAATATTTCAGGTTCTGTTATAGGCGGTTGGGATGACTATACGATTAAAGTCGCAATTAAAAAAGGCCAAAGCAATTTAGTAGACAAAGACGGCGGCGAAAAATTGTTAAATGTTGATTGCAACAATGGCAATATCAATATTGATCTGATTAAATAAAAATAACGTGCCTGCGGAATATCCGCAGGCACGTTATTTTTATCTCTTTGTTTTTCCCATTAGTCAGATGAAAAAGATAAAACCCTTGCCATATGAATTCCCATGACCGATGCCATCATCAACCCTCTCGTCCAACCGCTCGAATCACCTAAACAATGCAAATTTTTTATAGTCGTGTTCATCTTTTCATCCATTTTCACTTTGTTACTATAAAATTTTAATTCCGGAGAATACAATAGCGTTTCTTTTGCCGCAAAACCCGGCACGACCTCATCTACCGATTTCATAAAATTTATAATGCCAATCATCGCTCGATAAGGCATGGCTGCCGTAATATCTCCTGCAACTGCATCCGTCAATGTAGGCTTTAAATTCGACCGCGAAAGTTCCTTTTGCCATGTGCGCTTTCCGTCCAGAATATCACCGAAACGCTGCACTAAAATACTGCCTGCGCCAAGCATATTTGTAAGTTCCCCTATTTTTTTTGCGTATGCAATTGGCTGATTGAATGGCTCCGTAAAATTTTGCGAACATAAAATCGCAAGGTTTGTGTTCTCAGACTTCTTTTCTTTATAACTGTGGCCGTTTACAACCGCAAGATTATTATCATAATTTTCCTGAGCAACAAATCCGCCCGGATTCTGACAAAAGGTACGTACTTTATCCTTAAACGGATTCGGATATCCGATAAGTTTTGATTCATAAAGGATGTTGTTTACTTTTTCCATGATCTCATTGCGTACTTCCACCCTCACGCCAATATCCACTGTACCGGCTGCATGTGCAATTTTATGCATAGCACAGACTTGCTCCAACCAATCTGCTCCACGCCTGCCGGCCGCAATAATTACATGATCGGCATAAATAGTTTCCTCTACGTTTTTATTCAAAATTTTTATTCCGATGCAAGTTCCGTTCTCAATCAACAAATCCCGGCACTCCGTCTGAAAGCGCATTTCAACATTCTTTTGATAAAGGTGTTGCTCAATAGAATAGTATATTTCCTGTGCTTTTTCGGTCCCTAAATGGCGAATCGGACAATCAACCAACTTTAAGCCCGCCTGAATCGCACGTTTGCGGATCTCTTTTATTTCTTCTGTATGCCCAACACCTTCTATTTTATTATCAGCCCCGAAAGAAAGATATATCTTATCTGCATAGTCAATTAATTCCTGCGTATAGTCTGCCCCGATTAAATCAGGAAGGTCGCCACCTACTTCATAATTTAAGGAAAGCTTCCCGTCTGAAAACGCTCCTGCACCCGAAAAACCCGTTGTTATATGACAAGGTTTACAAGACATACAACGTCCCGTCTTTGATTTCGGACATTTCCTTTTTTCTATCGCCGCACCCTTTTCAATCAGCAAAATTGTCCCACTATAACCCTTGTTACGCAACTCTAACGCTGTAAATATACCAGCAGGCCCTGCACCGACTATGACTATATCGTATTTCATCTTTACCTCCGCGCCGAAAAGAAGGCATAAAAATAGACCTTCCTCCGACAATTTTCTCTTTTGGAAAAAGGAATAGTCGGGGATAAGGTCACCGGTAGAAACATTCGCCCATGTCTATGCGAATTTATATTCTCATTTTTACCTGTATCATTATAATATTTTATCAATAAACTGTCAAGAAATTCTGCGCTGTCCCATAGAAATATCGTATTTTACAACAACTGAAAAAGTTGTAAACTTCCGGATACCCTTTCGCCCTTATTTATTCATTAAAATCTACGATGCAATCTTTTTGAAAATCTAATGTCTACTTATATTTCAATATCCGCTCTATTTTTACTTTTAGCGGTAACAACGAAAACATTTTTTATAAGTTATATCGCTTATTACCTTTGACATGTTTCATACAGGCATGATATAATATTTTATATCCCCTACGGGGGGATATAAAAGGAGGCCATGAGCATGGATCAGCATGAACACACAAAAGCCGTTTTAAACAGAATATCAAGGACGATCGGACACCTAAATGCCATCAAAAAAATGATTGAAAACGGCAGGGATTGCAGCGAGATATTGATTCAGCTGTCAGCAGTAAAATCGCAAATCATCAATGCAAGTAAAGTAATTCTCAAAGACCATTTGGATCACTGTATCGTAAAGGCGGTACAAGAAAATGACGAACTGTCGATACAACATCTAAAAACAGCTATAGATCAATTATTATGAAAATTTTATCTGTAAAAACCGGAATTTTTTTGGCGATTCTTGCAGCGGCTTTCTACGCAATCAATTCGCCGCTGTCAAAAATTTTGCTCGATTATATGCCTTCTACCCTTATGGCCGGATTCCTTTATCTCGGTGCGGGGATCGGCATGGGAATCATTGCTCTGATTCGAAAATTAAAGCATGCTGAACTTTCGGAAACTTCTTTGTCAAAACATGAGCTTCCTTTTGTAATTGCCATGATATTACTCGACATTGCGGCTCCGATTTGTTTACTGTTCGGGCTCAAATCCACCACTGCCGCAAACGCATCTCTTTTAAATAACTTTGAAATCGTAGCTACCGCAATCATTGCCCTTGCTATATTTAAAGAAAAAATCTGTTTTCGGCTCTGGCTCGGAATCATATTTGTTACACTTTCATGTGCAATTCTCTCCATCGAAGATATGACAAGCTTCCGCTTTTCTTCCGGGTCGTTGCTTATTTTGGCTGCATGTATTTGCTGGGGGTTTGAAAACAACTGTACACGTAAAATCTCTTCAAAAGATCCATTACAGATTGTTTTGCTGAAAGGTATTTTTTCAGGCTTAGGCTCCTTAATGATCGGATTTATGATCGGAGAAAAAATTACCCGACTTTGGAGTATTTTCGCCGTGCTTGCCGTCGGTTTTGTTGCATATGGACTGAGCATATTTTTCTATGTTTATGCGCAAAGAATTCTTGGAGCTGCACGAACAAGCGCCTATTATGCTATCGCACCTTTTATCGGAACACTGTTATCCCTCATTATTTTCAGAGAATTACCCCATTATACTTATTTCATCGCACTGGCTTTTATGGCGATAGGCGCTTGGCTGGCTTCCCAAGATAAACCGCTTTTTAAGTCAAATAAAAAAATCCCAAAAAATAAAACATCCGCCTAAATCCACGGCGGATGTTTTTTCATGATAAAATATTGCCTTTACGAATTCTAACGCTTAAATTCTTTGTATTTTTTGCTTTCATGCGCATCCAACAAAACCATTTGCACTCAAAGCGTTACTTCGTGCCCTGTCGCTGCCGATTCATAAATTGCATCGAGGATCCGCATCAATTGAATTCCATCATCCGCACTCGCCCGCAACTTTTCTCCGTGCAAGATCGCAGCAATAAAATTATCGATCTCCCTCGCATATTCCGAACCGTTAAAAGCCGTAGGATTCGGAAATTCAACATTGGCAAGATGTCCTTCCATAACCGTATAATAAGATAGGTTCGGATTGATCACGATCCCGCCTTTCGTTCCGAAAACCTCGATCCTGCCCGTGTCGTTGTCCGTATTCAAACTGTAACTCGTCTCCACCGTCAATACACAACCGTTCTCAAATCGGATCATTGCCACTGCAAGATCCTCTACGTTGTTTACGTCTTTTTTCAGATCTGAACCTGCTACAACATATCCCCGTTTATCTTTTATATCACTGCGATCCAACTTTGCAAAAGTTGCCCCGTATACGGATACAGGACGCGGATTTCCTGCTATGTATCTTACAAGATCAATAACATGAACGCCTAAATCGATCAATGGACCGCCGCCAGAACGGCTCTTATCCGAAAACCAGCCGCCGGGATTACCGTTGCGGCGTATATAATTTGCTTTCGCATAATAAACTTCGCCCATCTGGCCGTTTTTGACAAGGTCACAAGCCAAATCCGCATCATCCCCGAAACGACGGACAAAACCCATTCCGAGAAGTTTTCCCGCCTTTTCTGCAGCAAGACGCATTTTTTCCGCTTCTTTTGCGTTCATTGCCATCGGTTTTTCACAGAATACGTGTTTTCCTGCTTCCAGTGCCGCAATTGTACAAGGCGCATGTGCGTTGTTCCAAGTACAAACGCTTACAGCATCCAGTTCAGGCAATGCACCCAGCATTTCTTTACAATCCGTATAAAGCCTTTTGACTCCATACTTTTCCCCTTTTTCGCGCAATGTATCTTCATTTATATCACAAAACGCGTAAAGTTCACACTCGGGATTTTTTAAATACGCTTCAATATGCGTAGATGATATATTACCAACACCAATAACCGCTACTTTTAACTTTTTCATGATTTCTTCCTCAGATAAATTTTCTCAAAAACTCAGCAGCAAGCGAAATATCTTTTGCCGGATCTTCTCCGCATTCCCTTTCAATCGTCAGATACCCGTCATAGCCGATCGACCGCAATGCTTTAATATATTCTTTCCAGTTTACGCCGCCTGTCCCCAAAGGTACTTCTTTAATACACGTTACCCAGTCTTCCGGCTCCAACCCGAAATATTGCGGAGCATACAACCGACGCGTATCCGTCTTACGTAACTGCAATCCGTCCTTTGCATGCGTATGTACGATATAATCTTTTAATATCTGTACCGCTGTT
>CASEFE010000084.1 GCA_949287105.1 uncultured Bacillota bacterium | reverse complement strand
CCATAAGACGGGCGAAAAGACCAGGAAGAGAAAGAGAAGTCTCCGCCAGACGGCTTTCGTTTCGGAAACGCAGGAATTGACGGTGAAAAACCAGCTCATTCCGTATAAGAAATAAGCAGGAGGAGATAGATTATGCGTATTAAAAGAGGTGTAAACGCGGTTAAAAAGCGCAGAAAAATATTTAAACTTTCAAAAGGATATTTTGGATCGAAGAGTAAGTCATACAGGATTGCGCGTGAAGCGGTAATGAAATCGTTGATGTATGCTTATATCGGTAGAAAGAACCGGAAAAGAGATTTCCGCCAGCTTTGGATTGCGCGTATCAATGCTGCGGCTCGTCAGAACGGACTTTCTTACAGCAAATTTATGCATGGTCTGAAAGTTGCCGGGATTGAGCTGAACAGGAAGGTTCTTGCGGAAATTGCCGTCAACGATGCGGCTGGTTTTGCAGCGCTTGCTGAAAAAGCGAAAGCGGCTATCGCTTAAAGACAGGAAAACCTTCTTTTTCTAAAGAAGGTTTTTTATTTAGACAGGGAACGGAGCGGCCCGTTATGGTTATCGTATCGAAAAACAATCCGCAAGTAAAACAGATTCTTTCGTTAAAAGAAAAAAAATACCGAAAATTATACGGGGAATATCTTGTCGAAGGCATAAAGCAGGTGCGAGAAGCAAGCGAAGCTGGGTATGAAATAGAAAAAATCGTATATTCCCAATCATACGCGGGCGAAGAATTTCGGTCAATAGAATCGATGGTCGTAGCCGATAATCTTTTTGAAAGGTTATCGGATGAAGTAACACCGCAAGGTGTTTTGGCAGTTTTAAAGATTCCGAAAATGCTTCCCATGCCTCCGCGGAGTAATGCTTTATTGTTGGATGGGGTATCGGATCCGGGAAATTTAGGAACGATCATACGCACGGCAAACGCGGCGGGGTATGAAGATATTTACTTGATAAACGGAGCAGATCCTTTTTCTCCGAAATGTGTGCGATCCGCAATGAGCGGTTTGTTTTTCGTTCGAATCCATGTAGGATCAAGAGAAGAAATACTTGCGGCGCTCAATGAAATACCTCTTGTTTGTGCCGATATGGACGGAGAAAATGTATTTGAATTTACTCCGCCAAAGAGATTTTGTTTGGTGATCGGAAATGAGGCGAATGGAGTCAGTGAATCGATTCGTAAAAAGTGTGAACGAACCATTCGGATCCCTATGCGCGAGACGTGTGAAAGTTTAAATGCCGGAGTATCGGCGGGAATTTTAATGTATATGCTCAGTCGTTAAGGCGGCTGATGTAAAATCGGAAAAGGAGAAAATACAATGTCAGGACATAGCAAATGGCATAATATACAGGCAAAGAAAGGCAAGGCGGATGCTGCGCGCGGAAGAATTTTTACGAAATTGGGCAGAGAGATAGCCGTAGCCGCGAAAGGGAATCCGAATCCTGAAACGAACAGTAAACTAGCGGATGTGATCGCGAAGGCAAAGGCGAACAACATGCCGAACGATAATATAATGCGCTGTATCAAAAAAGCGGCAGGGGAATTAGGAAATGCGACGTATGAAACACTTGTATACGAAGGGTATGGTGTAGGCGGAAGCGCGTTGATCATCAATACATTGACGGATAATAAAAACCGTACGGCGGGAGATGTGAGAAGCACGCTTTCCAAATGCGGCGGCGAGTTGGGAAACTCGGGTTGTGTTTCGTATATGTTCAGCAATCGAGGATTATTGGTTGTGGAGCGTACAGTGGAGCTGGATGAGGATACGATCACGGAATACGCAATCGAAGCAGGGGCGGATGATGTTGTCGTTTTGGATGATGTCTATGAGATTTATACGGATCCGGCGGCTTTTTCAGATGTGCGCAAATATTTAGAAGGAAAAAATATTGCATTTTTAGAGGCAGATATTCGCATGATCCCTCAGAATAAAATCACATTGAATGCGGAAAACACCGAAAAATTCATTAAATTATTGGATAAACTGGATGAACTTGATGATGTGCAAGATGTTTACCATAATGTAGAATTGCCGGATGAGGAAGAAGAATAAGCGCTCATAATGTATTGAAATATTGAAAATATAAAGTATTATGCCAGACATAAAACGCGCCATATCTCGGGAAAGGAGAGCAAAATGAATATTTCAGAAACTTGTCGCAAGGCCAAGGATAATTTAAGCGCGATTGCATTTGCAACGGAAACGCAGATGAATGAGATGTTATCTGTGGCGGCTCAGGCATTGCGTGAAAAAGCCGAGTATATAATTAACGAAAATAAAAAAGACATTGCGAATTGTACGAGAGGCGAGCAATTTGTAGATCGGTTGATGTTAAATGAAAAGCGTATAGACGGGATAGCTGCAGGTCTTGAAAAATTGCAGGAATTAGCTTGTCCGGTAGGTGAAGTTTTGGAAGAGCGAACTTTGTACAATGGTCTTCTTCTCAGGAAAGTGCGCGTGCCTTTGGGTGTGATCGGCATTATCTATGAAGCGCGTCCGAATGTAACGGCAGATGCTATCGGGCTTGCGATAAAGAGCGGCAATGCTGTTGTATTGCGCGGAAGTAAAGATGCGATCAATTCGAATCGCGCAATTACTTCGGTAATGAAAGAAGCGATTTCTTCAAAAGGATATAATGCGGAATTTATACAGTTGATCGAAGATACATCGCGTGAAGGCGCTACGGAGTTTATGCGGATGAACGGGGTTGTAGATGTTCTGATTCCGCGTGGCAGTGCCGCTTTGATTCAAAGTGCTGTGCAAAATGCAACGGTGCCTGTTATCGAAACGGGTACAGGGAACTGCCATGTATATTTTGAAAAAACGGCGGATCTTCAAAAAGCTATTCCGATCCTGATCAATGCAAAAACACAACGGACATCGGTATGTAATGCATGTGAGAGTTTATTGATTGATTCCGCTTTTGCCAAAGCTCATTTAAAAGAAATCGTAGAAGTTCTTTCCGATAACGGGGTGGAAATTGTTGCTTGTGAAAGGTGTCGTGCATTGCTGCCCCAGTTGCAATTGGCAAGTGAGGCTGATTTTGCGGCAGAATTTTTGTCTTTGAAAATTTCTGTAAAGATTGTGGATGGTGTTGAAGAAGCCATTGCGCATATCAATCAATATGGTACGCATCACAGTGATTGTATCGTGACGGAAGATGAGAGGGCCGCAGAAAAATTTTTGAATGAAGTGGACAGTGCTGCGGTTTATCACAATGCAAGCACTCGTTTTACGGATGGGTTTGAATTCGGGCTTGGTGCCGAAATGGGGATTTCCACGCAAAAGCTGCATGCAAGAGGACCTATGGGATTAAGGGAGCTGACATCCTATAAGTACCAAATTCGCGGCACGGGTCAGGTACGCGGATGAATTAAAAAAATTTTTGATAAGGATGTATAAAACGCGAAGAAACGCAGACAATACTATTGTCAGCAACGGAAAGGACAGATTCCTTGAATGAAGTATTTGTGAGAAGATTTTGTGAAGAAACCGTTGCTTTCATATATAGTCGCGTTTGAATGCGGTAAAAATGATTGCTATTAAGAAATCGATAGAAAGAAGCATTGAAATAAATGTTGAAAAAGATTGATTTTTGAATAGGCGAAACATGCACCCGCAGGAAAAGCGGGGCATTATAAGAGGCTGTATAGGAGAAATCTTATACAGCCTCTTTTTTTGCATAGATTGACTTGGCTTTTCATATGTTGTATAATATGATTTAGAGAAATGCTGATAGAGGGAGATAATGATTGAGTTTGATAAGGTTTGCAAGACATATACACCTCGGAAGGGCGTGGCGGTAAAAGCGTTAAAAGAGGTCAGTTTTTTGTTGCCGGATACGGGTTTGGTATTCATTTTGGGGCGATCCGGGAGCGGCAAGTCTACCGCGTTGCATCTTCTTGGCGGATTGGACGTTGCGACGGAAGGAAAAATTTTAATTGACGGCATATCGACAGCGCAATTTTTGCTGTGATGATGTTTGGTTTAGGAGCCGTGGGGGTTAATTTGTTTTTAAGTGAGCAGTTGCTTTTTCCCATACAATTGTTGCGAGTGGGTATACGGCAAATTGTTATCATTTTTGCATTGAGTTTGGGTGTTGCGTTTTTGGATACATTCGTACCTTGTTATCGAAATTCCTGCAAAAAGCCGATAGATGTAATCAAAGACATATAATTATCAAAGATCAAAACAGGTTTGTAAATTAAACGAAGGTCAAACATAAAAAGGAGGTTGGTATGGCTCGAAAAGAGAAAAAAGTTTATGAGGCAGCGGAAAAGGCCGTAAAAAAAACGGGTCCGATCGTAATTGTATTGGTTATAATTTTTTTGCTGATCGGAGGGGCTGCGGGTGCCTTTGCGGCATCCTATCTGACAAAATCGGATAAGTTAGAACTTCTCGGCGATAGAGTTGTCTATTTGGAGATCGGAGAAGAATATGTAGAGTCCGGTTTTGTGGCATCGTCTTATGGGCGGGATGTAACAGACAAAGTTGTTCTTTCGGGAGATACGGTAGATACGACAAAAGAGGGAATATACCAGATTGTGTATAAAATCAACGGGCTTTTTTGGGGTGAATTTCAAAGAGTGCGGGCCGTTATTGTAGGAGATCCCGAAGGACTGGAAGAATTTTTGCAGGCGTTTGAAGGGGGAGATAAGTAATGGCAAAGAAAAAAGTATCTGCAGGAAAGGCAATTCTTGCCTGTTTTCTTGCTTTGGTTATTGGGTTGGTCGGAGGCTTTTTTCTCTATTCTTACATAAAACGTCCCATAGGCGGCGATGTTTATGTGAGCGGTGATCTTTCCATTCATTTTTTGGAATTGGGTAATAACAATACGGGCGATTCTGTTTACATAAAAGCGGGAAACACAGATATATTGATCGATGCAGGTTCGCGCACAAACAGTGCGTCTGTGATCGATGCGTATTTGCAGGAGCAGATGAAAGGAGACCGCACATTGGAATTTGTTATCGCAACGCATGCGCATCAGGATCATATTGCGGGTTTTGCGGGCGATGGTTCAAACAAGAGTTTGTTTGAGCTTTACGAATGTGGAACGATTATTGATTTTTCGCAGACAGACGCAACAACAAAAGTATATAAAAATTATTTGGATTCACGAGATGCCGAAATTGAAGCGGGGGCAAAACATTATACGGCGCTTGAGTGTTGTGAAGAAACAAACGGCGCGAAGCAGGTGTATGAAATCGCAGACGGGATCGAAATGAAAATCTTGTATCACGATTTTTATAGCGAATATCCGGGTGATGAAAACAATTGTTCCGTATGTGTGCTTATTACGCAGGGTAAAAATCACTTTTTGCTGACGGGCGATTTAGAAGCGGAGGGAGAAGAATCTTTGGTAGAAAACAATCCTGATCTGCCGCAAGTTAAGTTGTTTAAGGCAGGACATCACGGCTCGTATACAGCGTCGGGAGATGTTTTGTTGGATAAAATTAAACCGGAGATCGTATGCGTGTGTTGTTGTGCGGGCAGCGTGGAGTATTTGCATGAGGCTAAGACGTATGAAGATCTGCTGCATTCCTTTCCGGCGCAGGAAGCGATCGATCGGATTGCAAAATGGACGGATAAAGTGTATGTAACTACGCTTGGCAAGATTGCGAAAGACAGTGACGGGATATATAAAGATATAGGATTTAATCCGATGAACGGTAATATAGTCGTCACGTCAAACAGGATGGGGAATATAACGGTGAACTGTTCAAACAATAATACTTTATTGAAGGATACCGAATGGTTCAAAGAAAACAGAAAAATGCCTGTCGGATGGAGTTAAAAAATAAAAGGCGGGAAATTGCGCGCAAAAATATGCCGCACCGCCTTTTTTGCTGTAAAAATATTTGCGAAATCAAGCAAAAAGTATTAAAATAATAAGGATATTAGCAAAGCAGGAGAAAAATAGATTGATACGGAATGATTTAAGGAATGTCGCAATTATTGCGCACGTTGACCATGGTAAAACGACGCTGGTCGATCAAATGTTAAAACAGAGCGGAACATTTCGGGAAAACCAGGTTGTGGAAGATCGGGTAATGGATTCCAATGCCATTGAAAGAGAGAGAGGCATCACCATTTTAGCAAAAAACACATCGATTCACTATCATGGCGTAAAAATCAATATCATCGATACGCCGGGACATGCGGATTTTGGCGGAGAAGTAGAACGTGTCTTAAAGATGGTAAGCGGTGTTTTGCTGCTTGTGGATGCGGCGGAAGGCCCTATGCCGCAAACTCGCTTTGTAATGCAGAAAGCGCTTGAATTGAATCATAAACTGATTATTGTTGTCAACAAAGTGGATAGGCCGGATGCGCGGATTGCGGAAGTGCAGGATGAAATTTTGGAGCTTTTGATCGACCTGAATGCTTCGGACGATCAGCTGGAAAGTCCGATCATTTTCTGTTCCGGCAGGGCGGGAACGGCTTCGCTTGACGCGGATAAAGAGGGTGTGAATCTGACTCCTTTATTTGATACAATATTAAAACACATTCCTCCGATGGAAGTTAACGAGTCGGGTCCGTTGCAGTTATTGGTTTCGTCGATCGACTATAATGATTATGTAGGGCGTATCGGTATCGGAAGAATTGAGCGCGGTCAGGCGAAGGCAAATCAAGAAGTTACGGTATGCAATCATAATGTCGTGGGGTTAAACAAAAGAGGCAAACTGGTAAACCTTTATCAGATCGAAGGATTGACGCGTGTGCCTGTTGAAAGTGCGCAGGCGGGTGATATTGTATGTTTTTCGGGACTCGAAGGGATCAATATCGGTGATACGGTCTGCGCGCCGGAATGTGTTGAAGCGGTTGCTTTTGTCAAGATCAGCGAGCCGACGGTGGAAATGACTTTTTCTGTCAACGACAGTCCTTTTGCGGGAAAAGAGGGTAAGTTTGTTACGTCGCGTCATTTGCGTGATCGGTTGTATCGGGAACTTCTCAAAGATGTATCATTGAAGGTGGAAGATACAGATTCGGCGGAAGCATTCAAAGTAAGCGGAAGAGGCGAGATGCACCTTTCTATTCTTATTGAGAATATGCGTCGGGAAGGGTATGAATTTCAGGTAAGCACGCCGCGCGTATTATATAAAACCATAGACGGGCAATTGTATGAACCGGTGGAACGGCTGATCGTTGATGTTCCGGAAGAAGGAACGGGCGCGGTATTTCAAAGCATGGGAGAAAGAAAAGGCGAGCTTGTGCATATGAGTGCAGTAGGTTCTCGAATGCGTTTGGAGTTTTTGATTCCGGCGCGAGGGCTTTTCGGTTACAAGAGTGAATTTCTGACCCAAACCAAAGGGGAAGGAGTTATGAATTCAATATTTTTTGAATATCAACCGTATAAGGGCGATTTGCAGCGCAGGGATACAGGTTCATTGGTGGCGTTTGAAAACGGCGAAGCGGTTACTTACGGTTTGTTTAATGCGCAAGAGCGAGGAGTCATGTTTGTGGGGCCCGGAACGCAGGTTTATGAGGGAATGGTTGTAGGAGTTTCTCCGAAGAGTGACGATATCAATGTAAACGTCTGCAAGAAAAAGCACATGACTAACACGCGGGCGGCGGGAAGTGACGATGCGATGCGTCTCAATCCGCCGAAGAAAATGAGCCTTGAAGAGTGTTTGGAATTTCTCAATGATGACGAATTATTGGAAGTAACTCCGGTATCTTTAAGGATTCGGAAACGCATATTGGACAGTGAACTGCGTGCAAAGGCTCGTGCACGGGAAAAGAAGGCATAATTGGCAGGTCAAGAAGCATAAAATATCCCCGACGATGAATTTCGGAGGGGATTTTTTTATGGAAGAGATGAAGCTTATGACGGCGTTGATCGAACAATTGAAAAAGGTCACCATGACGGGGGTGGAAAGCGTTGATTCTTTTTCGCCGCAGCAGATTGCTTTGACTTTGGACGGAAGCCGGGCGCAGATTACCGGAGAGGGATTAAAGATAGCCGATTTTTCCAAGGCGACGGGCCGTTTTTCGGCGACGGGGAAAATAACAGGAATTCGATTTTTTCAAAAACGGGATAAGATCACGAAGAGGCTCTTTGGATGAACGATGAAAATCAACTTTTGGTCTTGATGATCTGTATGTTTTCAGGCGTGCTGACCGGAATTCTGACTGAAATATTCTCTTTTGTGCGATTGTTTGTCAAAGGGAAAGTTTCGGTAATGATCATCGATTCATTGATAGGAATATCGGCCGCGTTCATATTTTTTATCGTCGGGGTTTTGTTTTACTTGCCGGATTTTCGGTTGTATATGGCCGTAGGGATTTTGCTCGGGTTTTGGTTCTATCACGAAAGTTTGCATCGAATACTTGCAATTTTGGAAAAAAGATTGTATAATAAATGCAGGAGTTGTCTGAAACGAATCCGTATCAGGCAAGCGGCTGCAAATGAAAGAAGAAAAGCTAAAAAAAATAGTAGTAGGCGCGACCGTGGCGGCAGTAATACTGTTCGTGATCTTGCTGGCGTTCTGGATTTATCAGCTGATCGCCGTGTCCGTACAAAAACAGAGAATAAAAGAACTGGAAAAACAGATCGCATATTTCGAAAGCGAAGAGAGCAGGCTTAGCGGCGATCTTGAAAAATACATGTCGGATATTTGGTTGGAAAGAGCGGCGCGGCAACTTTTGGGTATGCTGGGCTATGGTGATGTGGAGTTGAAAGAGCTTGCAAAAGATGGTGAGTTTCGGCTTATGTTCAGCGACCATTCTGCTGCGCTTGTCATTCAAGAAAATGGGGAGATAACCTATGAAGTTATCGATAATTGACGTAGGTTCCAATTCCGTCCGTCTGCTTATGTGGGCAGACGGTCGTTCTTTATATAAAAAAATAAAGACGACTCGACTGGGGGAAGGGCTTGCGAACACGTCGGTATTGTTAAAACAGGCCATGGAGAGGACTGCGGATGCGGTTGCCGTTTTTTGTTCTTTGGCAAAATCGGAAGGAGCAGAAATTATCTACATATTTGCCACGGCGGCGGTGCGCTGTTCGAAAAATGGCTCAGAATTTGTAGATATGGTACGCGAGAAATGCGGGCTTGACGTTTGTGTTTTGAGCGGGGAAGAGGAAGCTCGTCTTGGCTATCTCGGGGCCACACAGGGCGGAAACGGAGGCATTATTGACGTCGGGGGAGCCAGTACGGAGATAACAGTGGGCAAGGACGGCTGCATTGTATATGCCAAAAGTGTCGATTTTGGAGCTGTCAGATTAAAAGATTTTTGTGGTGAAGACAGACGTTTGTTACGGAAATACATTGATGAGCGAATAGGCGCATACGGAGATGTTCCGCAAAGCAAATTCTACGCAATCGGAGGTACGGCTACCTCCATTTGCGCTTTGGAATTTGAGGTGGAACCTTATGATCCTGAGCTGATAGACGGCAGAGTATTGACTGTGAATGCGATTGAGGCTTGGGCAGAAAGGCTTTTGTCGATGGGACAAGCACAAAGGCTGCGTTTGAAAGGAATGGATCCATCCAGAGCCGACATTCTTGGAGGCGGAGCGTTGTTGCTCAGTTCAGTTCTTCGTTATGTCAAAGCGAAAGAAGTAACGGTCAGTGAAAAGGACAATCTGGAAGGCTTTATTATTTCTGGACGCGGAGGCGTACAATGAACGAGGTGATAAAAAAAATAATTCGCGCTTTTGATTATCTGGCGACGTTTGCGCTTGCATGTATTATTGTGTGGGTCGGATATTTTAATTATTATGCGTCTTATTCTTCCTTTGTTTTAATACTGTCGCTGGTACTTGGCGGGATTTTATCAAGTTCGGTTTGCGCGGCGTTTCATGAGCTGGGTCATGTGATTTTCGGATTGCTTTGCGGTTTTCGGTTTAACAGCATGCGAATCGGCTTTTTCAATATATATCGTAGCGAAGGGAAAATTCGTTGTACTACAAAGCCGATGCCGGAATCCTTGGCCGGAGCGACGGAGATGCTGCCAAAAAATGTGGAGCACTTATCCGAAAAATTCTTGATTGTTGTCAGTGGCGGTTTGGCGTTTTCGTTTTTATTTTTGGCGATTGGGATTATAACCCTTGTATTTTACAAGGCGTTGCCATTTGCAGTCTATGCGATTGTGTGTACCTCTTTGCCATACGCCTTTCATGTGTTATTTTTCAATGTGATGCCTTTTGAAAGCGATAATTTAGAAACAGACGGTGCCATGCTGAAAGGATTGATCAAAAAAGAAACTTCTTATTTGACGGCAATCAACATTCTTGCGGTGGAAGGGTATATGTATCAAGGATTTTCACCGGCTGAAATTGACAAGGACCTGTATTTCGGGTTGCCGCAATTACCGGAAGATGATCTGAATTTTATAATCTTGACAAATTATCGGATGATGTATTATATTGACGCGGGAATGCAGCAAGAAGCGATCCAGGCAAGCGAAAGGTTGGAAAGCCTGCTTGTCTATGTTCCGTCTTTCTATTTGAACGACATAGCCGCGGATATATTGTACTGTGAATGCGCATTAAAGGATGATAAAGAAAAGGCAAAAGAGTTATATAAAAAGCTTAGACAGTATTTGTTGGGCGAAAATACTCTTCGTACACATCGGATATCAGCGGCGTATGAGTTGTATGTCAATAAGGACAAGAAGGCCGCTTTACATCGGCTGAACGCTGCGGAAGAAAAGGCGGATTCCTGTATAATTAAAGGGGAGCAAAAGTATGAAAGGAAATTGCTTGCCTCGATCCGGTCGGCAATCGTAACAGAAGAATATACCGAATAAAATGAATATGGCCGCGCAAAAAGCGCGGCCATATTCATTTTCAGCAAAGTTTATTCAAACGACCGAAACAATCAGGACATATTTCGCCGGCTGATTTGCGGCAATCGCTGCAAATAAAAGATCCGCAATCAGAACAAACATAAACATTGGACGCGTTGCATTCTTTTCCGCACTTTCCGCACAGAAGATTTGACATAGGAAAAACCTCCATAACTGCTTTACGAAAGTATGGCAAATATTTTTGTTTTTTATGCGTAAGAAGGTAAAAAATGGTTATTAAATTTTTTTGACTTCAAATAAGGCGATAAAAATGGCGTGGCATATCTGTTTCGTGGCTTTAAGGGGTATTAGAAGGGCTTAAACGGCAATGCTTAAAATTTTATTTGAATTTTTGTGTGAAATCGTTTTGAAATTTGGGCAAATTATGGTATAATTTAAGCAGTTAAAAAGCAAAAATTTATGTTGCGGCACAGGAGTTAAGTTTTTATATGGCAGATAAAGTACAAGGCGTTTACGGTGAAGAGCAGATACAAGTTTTGGAAGGGTTGGAGCCGGTGCGCAAGCGTCCGGGGATGTATATCGGCTCAACGGATGAACGCGGGCTGCACCATCTCGTGCAGGAAATTGTAGACAACTCTATTGATGAAGCTTTGGCGGGATATTGTACAACTATACGGGTTGTGATCAATAAAGACGGCTCATGTTCCGTAGAAGATAACGGGCGCGGTATCCCTACGGGAATTCATCCGAAGGAAGGTATTTCTTCAGTCGAGCTTGTGCTGACGAAATTGCATGCCGGCGGTAAATTCGGCGGCGGCGGATATAAAATTTCGGGCGGACTGCACGGCGTGGGATTGTCGGTCGTGAATGCGTTGTCAGAATGGCTGGAAGTGGAAGTATACCAGGGCGGGCACATTCATAAACAGATTTATAACCGCGGTATTCCGCAGAGAGCGCTTGCCATTGTTGGGGAAACGGAAAAAACAGGAACAAGGGTCACTTTTTATCCGGATGACGAAATTTTTGAAACAGTCGTATTCAATTATGATAATCTGAAAGTTCGACTGCGCGAATTGGCTTACCTGAATAAAGGTTTGACGATATCCATTCGGGATGAGCGTGAAGAGAAACCCAGACAGGATGAGTTTTGTTATGAAGGCGGAATTCTGCATTTTGTAGAAGACCTTAATAAAAATAAAGAAGTATTGTTTGATTCGCCTGTTTATTTTGAAGAGACGCAAGACGACAGCGCCATTGAAGTAGCAATACAATATAACGACAGTTATAATGAAACGATATTCAGTTATGCGAACAATATACACACAGAAGAGGGTGGTACGCATCTGGATGGTTTTAAGGCTGCATTGACGAAAGTTATCAATGATGCGGGCCGGAAACTGAATATCTTGAAAGAGAACGATAAGTTGACGGGTGAAGATGTCAGGGAAGGAATTACCGCCGTTGTTTCCGTCAAATTGACGGAGCCTCAATTTGAAGGACAAACAAAGACGAAGCTGGGGAACAGCCAGATGCGTTCGTTTGTGCAAAAAGCCACGGCGGAACATTTAGGGACATATCTGGAAGAGAATCCTTCGCAAGCGAGAGAGCTTATACTTCGTTGCATTACAGCGCAGAAAGCGCGTGATGCGGCGAGAAATGCGAGGGAACTTACGCGCCGCAAAGGGATTTTGGAAAGCACGACTTTGCCTGGTAAGTTGGCGGATTGTTCGGAGAAGCGCTCAGAGCTTTGTGAAATATACATTGTAGAGGGTGATTCGGCAGGTGGCACGGCAAAACAGGGCAGGGATCGAAGATTTCAGGCGATATTGCCTTTGCGCGGTAAAATTTTGAATGTAGAAAAGGCGCGGCTCAACCGGGTTCTTGAAAATGAAGAAATAAAGAGCATGATCACGGCATTCGGGTGCGGTATTCACGACGATTTTGACGAAAGCAAGTTGCGGTACGACCGGATCATATGTATGACGGATGCCGATGTAGACGGCAGCCACATTCGTATTTTGCTGTTGACATTCTTTTTCCGCTTTATGCGGCCGCTGGTAGAAAAGGGACACGTGTATATTGCGCAGCCTCCGCTTTACAAAGCTACGCGCGGTAAAGAAGAAAAGTATATGTATTCGGATGCCGAGCTGGAAGAATACAGGAACTCCAATCCGGGCAAATTTGAGTTGCAGCGGTATAAGGGCCTTGGTGAAATGAATAAAGACCAGTTATGGGAAACGACGATGAATCCGGCCACGCGTACGCTGTTGCGTGTGAGCATGCAGGATGCGGTGGAAGCGGATGAACTGTTTACGTTACTGATGGGTGAAAAGCCTGAACTTCGCCGTCAGTTTATAGAAGAAAACGCAAAACTGGTTACGGAACTGGATATTTAAGAGGATACGAATATGGCGAAGAAAGAAACAAGTCCAGAACTTACAGAGGAGTTCAAAAAGACTCTTGCGATGACGAATATGATCGACGTCGAAGTGGATGACGAACTGAAGAAATCGTTTATTGCGTATGCGATGGCGGTCAATGTGAGCCGCGCGATTCCGGATGTTCGTGACGGGTTGAAACCCGTGCATCGGCGTATTTTATATTCGATGCACGAAATGGGTTTATACAATGACAAAGCGTATCGTAAATGTGCGCGTATTGTCGGTGATGTCTTAGGTAAATATCATCCGCACGGCGATACTGCTGTTTACGATGCACTTGTTCGGTTGGCACAGGATTTTACGATCAACTTTCCGTTGGTGGACGGCCATGGTAACTTTGGTTCCGTTGACGGAGATCCGCCCGCGGCAATGCGATATACCGAAGCCAGGATGTCAAAGCTCGCGGCAGAGATGTTGCGGGATCTCGACAAAGAGACTGTGGATTATTATCCGACATTCGATGATACAGGGATGCAGCCTTGCGTATTGCCTTCCAGGTTTCCGAACTTACTGGTAAACGGAAGCGACGGTATAGCTGTCGGTATGGCGACAAATATTCCGCCGCACAATCTTGCGGAAGTAATCGGCGGGGTGATTGCGCAGATCGACAATCCGGATATCACGATTGAAGAGTTGATGGAGTATATTCCGGCTCCTGATTTTCCGACGGGCGCGATATTGATGGGTAGAGGCGGAGTTAAGCGTGCGTATCGCACAGGTCGCGGTAACTTTATTTTGCGTGCGCGTTGCGAGATTGAAGATTACAATGCCGGGAATACGACGCGTACTCGCATCGTCGTAACGGAGATACCTTATCAGGTCAACAAAGCTCGTTTGATTGAAAATATAGCGGATCTTGTAAAAGATAAAAGAATCGAAGGTATTTCGGACATTCGGGAAGAATCGGACCGCGACGGTATGCGGATCGTTATCGAGCTGCGTCGGGATGCAAATGCACAGGTCGTATTGAATACATTGTATAAACATACGCAGTTGCAGACTTCAAACGGTATTATCATGCTGGCGCTTGTGGATGGTGAGCCGAAAGTTCTGAATCTTAAAGAGTGCATTCATTATTATATTTTGCATCAGAAAGATGTAATCGTACGGCGTACTCGCTATGATTTGAATAAAGCGGAAGAACGAGCACACATTTTAGCCGGACTTGTGTTGGCGTTGGCGAACATTGATGAAGTGATCGCGATTATCAAAGGTTCGGCCGATAAGAACGATGCGGCTGCAAAATTGACAGCGACATTCGTACTTACCGATAAACAGGCAAATGCAATTTTGGAAATGCGTTTGCAGCGTCTTACCTCGCTGGAAGTTGAAAAATTGCAGGAAGAGCTTGCCGAGCTTGAACGTACGATCGCAGATTTGAAAGATATACTAGCCAATGAACAGAGGGTTCTCGATATTATCAAAACAGATCTTACGGTTATCAAGGAAAACTATCCGAGCGAGAGGAAGACGGAGCTTTCTTACGATTACGGTGAGATCGACCTCGAAGATCTGATTGAGGAAGAGGAAGTAGTGGTTACGATGACGCATTCTGGATACGTGAAGCGTCAGCCGGTTGCGGAGTATAAAGCGCAACGTCGCGGCGGATTGGGAGTGACCGCTCATAAGCCGAAAGAAGAAGATTTTGTAGAAAAGCTTTTTATCAGTTCTACGCATGACGATCTTTTGTTCTTCTCTTCTTTTGGAAAGGTATATTCTATCAAAGCTTATGAAATACCGGAAGCACAGCGGCAGGCGCGCGGAAGGGCGATCGTGAATTTATTGCAGATTGCGCAGGATGAGAAAATAACAGCGATTATTCCTTTGACAAAGGATACGCAGGGCTTTATAGCCATGGCAACGCGCAAAGGACTGATTAAAAAGACGGCGCTGGAAGAATTTGCGAATATCCGAAAAGTGGGTAAAATAGCCATAAAAATCAATGAAGGCGATGAGCTGATCTCCGTGCAATTTACGACAGGCAGCGATGAATTGATCATTGCGTCGCAGGAAGGTAAGTGCATACGGTTCAGTGAAGAAAATGTGCGTGCGATGGGGCGTGACACGCAAGGCGTGCGCGCAATGAATCTTGGTGAGAATGACAGACTGGTCGACATGCTTGTTGTAAGAGAAGGCTGTGAAATTTTCACTCTGACATCCAAAGGGTATGGAAAGCGCTCGGATTTGGAAGACTATCGCTTGCAAGGCCGCGCAGGAAAAGGAATTAAGGCGGGCGTTTTCAATGAGAAAACGGGATGTTTGGTTGCATTGAAAGTGGTTACCGAAGAAGATGATGTAATGATTATTTCGAACAACGGAACCATTATTCGCATGCATGTATCGGATATATCGAAGATCGGAAGGGATACGCAGGGAGTGCGCGTGATGCGTCTGAGAGATTCCGAGGTCGCGACGGTTGCGGTTGCTCCGCGTGAAGAAGATGAGGAGATACCTGAAGAGTCAGCAACAGAGGGCAGCACTGATTTGACTGAAAAGCCCGAAGATCAATCAGAAAATTCGGAAGAATAGAATTAAATATTTTTCATAAACAAAAGCAGTGTCGCTATTTAATAAGCGACACTGCTTTTGTTTGTTGAGTCGATCGTCATCGGATTATATTGGAGAAAATTATATTGTTTTGTAAAATAGTTTTAATAAGCAGTATATTAAGCTGAAGATAAAAAACCTCCTGAAATACTTAATAGCGATTGTAAACGCGACAAAAGTAGACAGGAGGTTTGACGATAGAAATAAATATTAAGGTTAAAAAATTTTATTAAGCATTAACAAGGTTGTCGATAGAAAATATTATATGCAACAAAAAAATTTTTGGTTGAGCCTGATATGTTTAAATAACGATCTTCAAGAAATGCAAATGCGATTCAATCGTTGAACCGGGTTTATTGATAACGAAGAAATACACGTTGATCTTCCTGCTTACGGTTGGCTCTCAATTTATCAAAAATTTTGATCATAGCATCCGATAGGGGGAAGCTGAGAAGAATGATGACAATGGAGTAGAGCACGGGAACAAACCCGAGCGGGGTATATCCTTCACCGAAGATTTGAACAGGGAAAAGGGTAATACCGAGAATACATCCGGCAAGCATGGCCAAAATGAGCACGCCGCGATATAGATTGAGAGGAAGGCAGATCCGATAGAGCATAATCATTCCGGCGAAAGTAATGATAACGACAGAAAGTTCTTCCAAGGAATTTTCAAAATAGCCGGGGAACCAGTTATTGATAAATCGAGTGCTTTGTACGGCCAGTACAAGCACAATGGCGCATGGAATGGCTCTTGATAGTACGGTTGATAAAAACTTCCCTTTCACGCGGTCCTTATTCGGTTGAAGGGATAAGAAGAAAGTCGGAACGCCGATGACAAAGACTTCCATCAACATCAAACTGCTTGTATAGAACGGATACGCATGCCAGGATAGAATGGAAATCAGAGCAAAAATCGTGGTAAAGAACGTTTTCATCAAATACATAGCCGAAGAATTCTGAATATTGTTTATAACGCGTCTTCCCTCAAATACCACTTTTGGCATAGAAGCAAAGTTATTATCCAATAAGACGATATGACTGACGTTTTTCGCTGCCTCGCTGCCGGAAGCGACGCTGACTGCGCAATCTGCTTCTTTCATGGCCAAAATGTCATTGACGCCGTCGCCTGTCATGGCGACGGTATTTCCCGCTGATTTTATGGATTTGACTAAAATTGCTTTTTGTTCCGGCGTTACGCGGCCGAAAACCGTATATTTATCCGCGATGGAAGCAACTTCTTTTTCGTTCATTCCTTCCAACGAAATGTATTTTTCGGCGTTTGCCACACCGACGCGTTTAGCTACTTCGGAAACGGTTACCGGGTTGTCTCCCGAAATAATTTTAATGTCGACATCGTTTTCCTTAAACCAGCGAATGGTTTGCGGAGCATCTTCGCGGATATTATCCGCTATGGAGACGATGGCGATCGGTTTAAAACCTGACGGCAATTTATCTCCGATTATTTTGCCGCTTGCAAGCGCAACGACCAGCACTCGTAAACCCATGGAAGCATATTGATTGACAATTTTATTGATTTTTTCAGGTACGGTAGAAAGAACAAATTCGGGGGCGCCGATGGCGATCGTTCCGAATTCATCAAAACTGGCCGCCGAAAGTTTTCTCTTGGATGAAAAAGGCATGGTTGCCGTGGCGGTAAGATTTGTATTGTAGCCGAAATAATTATATAGAGCGATGGCCGTTTGGTTGTTATCTTTCAACGCGTTCAGACATGAGCCGACAAGTTCGTTGATTGTGAAATCGGTCGGATTGTTGAGAAGCATGCAATCGTTGACTTTCATGCGTCCATCGGTAATTGTTCCTGTCTTATCCAGACAAAGCACATTGACGCGCGCGAGCATTTCTAAGGAATAGAGGTCCTGAACCAGAGTGTTTTGTGCCATCAGCCGAATGATTCCGAGTGTAAGAGCGATGCTGGTGAGGAGCAACATTCCGGAAGGGATCATTCCTATTACGACAGAAACCGTTCTTTGGATCACTTCGTCAAGGTCGGAAAAATAATGCTTGTTGACCATGAACATAAAGATAGCGATCGGAACGATCAAAGCGCCGATGATGTAAATGATAAATTTTGTGGATCGCATCAATTCCGAGTTCGGTTTTTTATATTTTTTTGCTTTGGCAGAAAGAGAATTGAGATAAGTATTTTTTCCTACTTTATCGGCACGGGCTTTACAAGAGCCGCTGGAAATAAAACTGCCGGCGTACAATAAATCGCCGATTTCTTTTTTAACGGGAACAGATTCTCCTGTCAGCAAAGATTCGTTGACTTCCACAGAACCTTCGGCCAGAATGCAATCAGCAGGGATCTGGTTTCCGAGCGTGAGGCAAACGATATCGTCGAGTACAATGTCTTTCGCATGGATTTCTGTTTTTTGCCCGTTTCGGATGACCTGTGCGGTCGGAACGGTCAAAAGAGATAGTTTATCGATTTTGCGTTTTGCACGGATTTCTACGACGATACCGAATCCGAGGTTCAGCGAAAAAATGACGACAAAGAAGTATTGAGAAAGAGGCGCATGTGCATAGGCAAGCGCTATGGCTGCCAATACGCATAGCAAGTTAAAAAACGTGCACAGGTTACCAAGAAGTATACTTGCGTATGATTTGGAGTATTTCTGGTTGGTATCGTTAAACAGGAACTGTGAAAACCGTTCGTTGACCTGTGCGGGAGATAAACCTTTATCCAATTCAGGGGAATAACGATTTACATGTTCGTAAGATTGTTCGATGCCTTTTTTCTTTTTGAATTGTTTGCGGATGGCATCCAGATCTACGGAAGATTGAGCCGTATTTTCCTCTGCGGACATATTCAATTTCTGCCGCACCATTTCTTCGACATTGGAAGGGGAAGTTGTTTGCTGTGCGGAATTTTTCAAAGATGTTTTTTGGGGAGAGGTCTTACGTTTGGACGACTTCACGGCGGAACTTTTTTGTTTACCGTTTAATGCCGAATCGTTTTGACTTTTACGGGTAATCTTTGAAGTGGCGTTTGATTTATTTATATCGTGGTCAAGCTTTTCGTTCATAATTACACCCTTAGATTTGAGCAAAAATGCTCTTCTTATACCATTATAGCATAAACGTTGTATCTTTACAAACAATTTATTTGTATAATTTGCACATCAAATTTATGACGCCGCGAAAAAAAATCAAAAATTTGAAGATTCCTGTTTATTTAATTGCAAAAAGCGGCGATTTGGGGTAAAATGAACAGGAAACAGAAAATCACGGAGGCGGACAGATGATCGACATCAATTTTCTTCGCGCAAACCCGGATAAAGTGCGCGAAAATATCAGAAAAAAATTTCAGGATAAAAAATTACCGTTGGTAGACGAAATACTCGAATTGGACAGTCGGCGGCGTGAATTGCAGCGTGAGGGGGATGAACGTCGGGCGAAGCGCAATAATTTGAGTGCTAAAATCGGCCAGTTGATGAAAGAGAAGAAGATAGAAGAGGCCAATGTTGTCAAAGCAGAGGTTGTAGAAAATAATGAACGGATTTCGGAAATCGAAAAGCTGACCGAAGAAATTTCTTCTAAGCTTAAACAGAATATGATGGCGATCCCGAATATCATAGCAGATGATGTTCCGATCGGTAAAGATGATTCTGAAAATGTAGAGCGCGAGCGTTTCTTGGAACCGGAAGAAAAGCCTTTTGAAGTTCCGTACCATGTTGATATTTTAGAAAATCTGAGCGGAATTGATTTGGATAGTGCCCGTCGTACGAGCGGACAAGGGTTTTATTATCTGACGGGCGATATTGCGCGTCTTCATTCTGCGGTATTGACATATGCGCGCGATTTTATGATAGATAAAGGCTTTACGTACGTAATTCCTCCATTTATGATTCGATCCGACGTTGTGTCCGGCGTCATGTCTTTTGAAGAGATGGACGGAATGATGTATAAAATTGAAGGAGAAGATCTGTATCTGATCGGGACCAGTGAGCATTCCATGATCGGCAGATTTATGAATACTGTGTTGTCGGGTGATGAGCTTCCGCTGACATTGACAAGTTATTCCCCTTGTTTCCGGAAAGAAAAGGGCGCGCACGGAATTGAAGAGCGGGGAATTTATCGTATTCATCAGTTTGAAAAACAGGAAATGATCGTCATCTGTAAGCCGGAAGACAGTGCGGAATGGTTCAAAAAACTTTATTCTTATACGGTTGAATTGTTTGTATCCATGAAAATTCCGGTACGCACATTGGAATGCTGTTCGGGTGATCTGGCGGATCTGAAATATAAAAGTATTGACGTAGAAGCATGGAGTCCTCGTCAAAAGAAATATTTTGAGGTGGGAAGCTGTTCAAACCTGACGGATGCGCAGGCTCGCCGTCTTGGGATACGATATAAAACGGAAAAGGGAAACGCTTACGCTCATACACTCAATAATACTGTCGTTGCGCCGCCGCGCATGTTGATCGCGTTGCTTGAAAACCATCTCAATGCGGACGGCAGTGTTACGATACCGGAAGTTCTTCGTAAGTATATGGGAGGAAAAGAAAAGATTCTTCCTAAAAAAGCATAATCTTAAATTATCAAGGCGTTAAAAAGCGGTGCCGTGCAGGCGCCGCTTTTTTCGTGTCAAAATTTCAGAAAATGAATGATTTAAGATTCCATTAAAATTTAACGGTTGTCCGTCATATCTTGTTAAAAAGGAAAATATATATAATTAACCCAAAGCGGAGGGTGGCTCGTGCTGGAATTTTTGACGGAAGATTTGCAGAATGCATTAAAAAATATCAATTTAAATCATTTGTATGAACTGCGTATCCGAGCCAACAAACCGGTGGTGATTTGTTATGGCGGTAAATACACTTTTTTGGGAATGTACGGATTGACGGATCGCAGGGGAACGGCGATCATAGCAAAATATTCCGATATAGAAAACATAATTTATAAAGCGAGTGAGTATTCGGTCTATTCTGTTACGGAACAATTACGACAGGGCTTTTTGACAGGGGCAAACGGAGAGCGTATCGGATTGGCGGGCGTTTTTGTATATGAGAACGGAAACACATTTACGATCAAAGAAGTAACTTCGCTAAATATTCGTGTCCCGCATGAAGTATATGGTTGCGGTGATATGATTTATCGGGTTTGTTTATCCGCAGGGATAAAAAGCATGTTGATATTGTCGCCGCCGGGAAAGGGGAAAACGACAATTTTACGTGATCTTGCGCGGCTTCTCAGTACAGACAAGCCTATCAATTTACTTATTAACGATGAAAGAAATGAAATCAGCGCCGCATATCGCGATTTTACTTTGGATGTGGGAACATATGCAGATGTGATAAGATATTCTTATAAAAAGGATGCGTTGACTGCGGCGGTGCGGTCCATGCGTCCGGATGTGGTGATAACGGACGAAATCGTATCCGAGGAAGAAATATCTGCAGTAGCGGCATGTATACGCGGCGGGGTAGAAGTGATAGCTTCGGCGCATTTGAAAGATTTGGAGGCGTTGCGTGCCTCGCCGATATTTACATCGGCGTTAAAAGAAAAAATTTTTGAGTATTATGTTGTGTTGTCGAGTGAAGGCGTCGGAAATATTGCGGGTATATACAGAGAGAATTTGACTCCTGTATTTGAGGCGGACAAACCATGAAAGTATTGTTATGTATATGTATGCCGTTGATATGTACGGCATGTGCTTATGTATTGACCATCCGATACAGAAAGAGAAAGGATTTTTTTTATAATCTGAGCATGTTCAATGAGCGTTTGGTAAATGAAGTAAGTTATACAAAGATCCCGCTGCCTGCATTTTTGGAGAAGTATGATTTTACAGGGGATTTTCGTAAAATGCTGGACGATAAAAAAGCGACTTCTTTTTCAAGCGGAAGCATACCTTCTTATCTTACGCCGGATGAGCAAAAATTTCTGACGGATTATTTTGGGATGATCGGCAGAAGTGATGCAGCTTCACAAAAAACGTATCTTTCTTCATTGCGGGGAGAAATTGATGAAAGCAGGAAAAAGAGTGAGGAAACATACAAAAAGCATTTCACACTGTACATAAAGCTCGGTTTTTTAGCCGGATTGATGTTAAGTATACTCATTGTTTGAAGAAGGAGCGCTATGGAAATTGAAGTTATATTTAAGATTGCGGCAATCGGAATTATTGTTACGATCGTGTGCCAGGTATTAAAAAAATCGGAAAGGGATGATGTAGCGACGATCGTCAGTCTGGCAGGTTTGATCATAGTTCTGACGATAGTACTGGATATGGTTGCGGAACTTTTTACGTCGATACGCAGTATATTTGATATATTTTGAATATGGAATTAGTAAAAATAATTGGGATAGGGCTTGTTACGGCGATCACTGCGGTTTTATTGCGCACTTCGCGACCGGAACTTTCCTTTGCGGTTACAATAGCGGGAAGTGTAATCATCCTTATGTTTTCCATTGAATTATTGAGCGGGACCTTTGCGATATTTACAGAGATCGGGGAAAAAACGGGGATAGACAATACACTTATAAAAGTAATTTTGAAGATTGTTGCTATAGGATATCTGGTGGAGTTTGCCGCCGGTATTGTGGAAGATTTCGGAGCCAAGAGCATTGCGGACAAGCTGGTGCTTGCGGGGAAAGTGATTATTTTCACAATATCAGTTCCTATAGTCCGTACAATGATAGCGTTGATCGGGAGTTTTTTGGAATTGGTATGAAAAGGGTGCAAAAAATTTCTGTCATACTTTTTCTTGTCTTGATGGTCTTGTTTTTGTGCGGGCTTTTCTTTATGCCTGTAGCAGCGGAAGGCGGACAGGATTCGGGAATAACGGAAAGTATTGACGAATTACTCGGGACGCTGGACGTAGAGGCGCTGGAAGAATACTTGCAATCATTGTCTCCCGAACAGCAAGAAATATTTGGTAAAAGCTTTGAAGATAAAATTCGTGCAATCATCAACGGCGATTTTTCTTTGGATTACGGAAATGTATTGAGTGCGATTTTTGGAATTGTTTTTGACAATTTGAGCGGCCTTTTACCTTCTTTTTGCGTTATCTGTGCGATATCCATTTTATGTGGTATTCTGAATCGGTTTAAAAGTTCATTTGTTGAAAACGGAACTTCAAAGCTTATTTTTTTTGTTTGTTATTCTGCCATATTGGTTGTAATATTGTCGACGCTGGCGGGCATTATATCGGATTGTACAGATACGTCGGGATCGTTGCAAAAGCAGATGCAGGCAGTATTTCCCATTCTTTTGACTTTAATTGCAACAAGCGGAGGAAGTGTATCGGTAGCTGTTTACCAGCCGGCAGTCTTGTTTTTAAGTGAGATCGTGGTAAAGGTTGTATCCGGAGTAGTATTTCCGCTTGCAACGATGATGTGTGTACTGAATATGGCCGGAGGAATGAGCGGAGAGATCCGATTGAAAAATTTTTCCGCTTTTTTTGCCGGAATCATCAAATGGGGACTAGGAATCACCTTGACGGCGTTTACGGTATTTTTGACGGTACAGGGAATTACATCCGCTACATATGACGGATTGTCTTTCAAAGCGGCAAAATATGCGGTGAGCAATTCAGTGCCGATCATCGGCGGCTTTTTGGGAAGCGGATTTGATCTGATTGCGGCGGGGAGTGTCCTCATAAAAAACTCTGTCGGATCTTGCGGCTTGATTTTGCTTGCAATGGTGATCGGAGTTCCGTTGATAGAATTGATCGCTTACAACCTTTTTTTGAAATTGTCTGCGGCAATTGTGGAGCCGGTGGGAGATTCTGCTATTGCGGATTTTCTTTCGTCTCTGTCAGGAACGGTCAATTATTTTACGGCGGGGCTTTTGGCGATCGGATTTATGTATTTTATTACGATATTATTATTGATTTGTTCTTCGAACACATTGTTTTAATATGAAAGAGTATATTTTAGCTGTATGCGGTTCTGTCGTTATTTCGGCTCTGATTACTTTACTGTTGCCGGAAGGGAAAATGGGGAAATTTATCGGCGGAATACTTAAATTATTTTGTTTGCTTGTAATGCTGATGCCTTTGTTTCAGATGTTTGAAAAATATCGTCCGTGGGATGGTGAGATAGAGACGTCGGGAGAATATGAACCGGATGAAAATTTTCTGATGCAGGCGTTTAAGTTACAAGCCGAAACGCGGGAACGTGAGATAGAAGAGGAAATAGCAAAAGAATTTTCGGTGGAAGTTGATGCGGAATTATTATGGGAATATGCCGATTATGCTTGTAATGTTACAGAAATTAAAATAAAAATTGAAGATTTCGGAATATACGAAGAAAATGAGCATATATTTGTTATACAACAGATTGAGAAATATCTTCTTGAACGGACGGAGCAAGCGGAGGTGACCGTATATGAGTGAACAACAAACCGTTGCAGGGAAGATCCGTGCAAAACTGAATTCCGGTAAATTGCTTGAAATCATTGCTGTTATAGCGCTGATTGCGGCAGTGGTAATGATTGTTTTGATGAATTTTTCCGGAGAAAACAAAACCGTTAATGCATCAGGGGAGGATTATGCGGCGTCATTGGAGACTCGGTTGGCATCTGTATTATCGCAAATGCGAGGAGCCGGGAATGTGTACGTTTTTATCACGATCGATTCAGAAGGAGAAAAAGTGATTGCGACGGAAAATACCGTCAATGCAGACGGCTCGGTTACGGAAACTCCTGTACTGTCGGGAGGAGAAGTGATCGTGTTGGAGGAAAAGAATCCGGAAATAACGGGCGTGCTGATTGTTGCCGAAGGGGCGGACGACTTAAATGTTCGCTTTAATTTGTTGGAAGCGACGGCATCCGTTTTAGATATAGACCAAAGCATAGTAAAAGTATATGCAAAAGCCAAATAAAAAAAAGACAAGGAGAATCAAATATGTCGAAAACAAAGAAAATCATTATTATGTCGGGGTTGGTGCTGTTGCTTGCCGTTACGGCGGTATTTAATTTCGTGTTGGCGGATACAATTTCCGGTAATGCAGCCGGTCAGGAAATTACGACGGCGAATTATTTTTCCACTTACAGAACCGAACGTACGACAACGCGCAATGAAGAAATTTTACAGTTGAACTCCATATTGGAAACGACGGAAGCGGACAGCGATGCGTATAAAGAAGCGATGGCGCTGAAATTGGAAATCGTAGAGATGATGGAAAGAGAACTTCTTCTCGAAACATATATCAAATCGCTCGGCTATACAGATGCAGTAGTCAGCATCGGTATGGATTCTGACAATGTAAATGTTTTTGTAAATGCAAGCGAACTTGCGTATGAAGATTTTCTTTCGATTTATAATATTTTAACGGAAGAGGCCGGTTGTGACCCTACAAATGTAAATATTATGCCGATAAATTCGGAAAATTAAAAAAAATACTGTTCAATTTCGGAAAAATGTGGTATAATAGCATCAAGAATATCTTCAGGAGAGTCTTTGATGGCTATATTCAAGAAAGTTCCGTCCGACGGGCAGAAGGGAAAAGTTTCATACAATGCGGGAATAGTCAGCGGAATCGTGAATCTCGCAGTCTCTGAAGTAGAAGGCGTGCAGATGTTGCCGGGGAAAAAGAAGGGGTTACGTTTGTATTTTGAGAAGGGCGGTATCTATGCCGATATTTCCGTAAAGGTAGAATACGGTTATAATGTACCGGAAGTAGCATTCAAAATACAGCAGACGGTTAAACACAATGTGGAAGCAATGACGAAATATAAAGTAGCGAAAGTGGACGTATATGTAGTCGGCGTTGATTTTCCCCAAGAATATACCGCAGAACAATTTTAAAAAATTACATGATTCAAAGCAATTTCCCCTCGGAATATCGGGGGGAAATCTTTGAGTTTATAGAGGAAAAATTATGAGAAGCGAAGCGCGCGAATGTGCATTCAAAATTATTTTTGCATCCATGTTCAATGAGCGAGAGGATAAAGCATTTCGCCGTAAGATTTATGAAGCGGCGGGATTGGATGAAGACGGGCGAGAGTACGCCGAGCGATTGATTGCTTGCGTGCAAGAACACAAGCAGGAACTGAAGGCGGAATTGGATAGCTGTTCTTACGGCTTTTCGGAAAAGAGGATGTTTCCGGCCGACAAGAGCCTATTGTTGATGGCATTGGCGGAGATACGTTATTTTGACGATGTACCGGATATTGTATCAATCAACGAAGCGGTAGGGCTTGCAAAGAAATATTCAACGGAAAAGAGCGTTGGGTTTGTAAATGGTGTTCTTGCCGCATTGATCGAAAAAGGAGAAAACAAATGACTGTAATTGACGGAAAAATGCTTGCGGCAGAGATCCGCGAAGAATTGCGCGTAAAGGCGGCGGCGTTCCGAAAGGAAAGGGGAACGGATATCGGGCTGGCAGTGATTTTAGTCGGTGAAGATCCGGCTTCCCAAGTGTATGTCCGCAATAAGATCAAAGCGTGTGAAGAAGTGGGCATAAAATCTTTCTCTTATCATTTGCCGGCGGAAACGACACAGGAACAGTTGGAATCTTTGATTGACGAGCTGGTTGCAGATAAAAATGTGCATGGGATCTTGGTGCAGCTGCCTTTGCCGAAACATCTTGACGAAAAGAGTGCGTTGAAACGTATACCTGCAAAAAAAGACGTAGACGGATTTTGTGCAGAGAATGTTGGAAATTTGGCGATGAATCGAGAAACGATTGTTGCATGTACACCGTTTGGCGTCATGAAAATGCTGGAAAAATATAACATTGATCCGTCGGGAAAAGCGGCCGTTGTTCTTGGCCGCTCCAACATTGTGGGAAAACCGATGGCGATGCTATTATTGAATGCGAACGCTACGGTTACGGTTTGTCACAGCAAGACGAAAAACTTGAAAGAAGTATGTTCATCGGCGGATATTCTTGTGGTGGCGATCGGTCGCGCCAAATTTGTTAAAGCAGACATGGTCAAAGAAGGCGCTGTGGTGATTGATGTCGGAATGGATCGCGATGAAAACGGAAAACTGTGCGGCGATGTAGATTATGAAAGCGTGAAAGAAAAAGCGTCGTATATAACGCCGGTTCCGGGCGGAGTCGGACCTATGACGATTACGATGCTTTTATATAATACAATTTTGGCGGCGACAAGAGGTTGATTTGTGCAGAATTTTTTACAGAAACAAGATGAATACCGCAAGACATTTGAGTCGGTATTGGATGAATATTTACAGGGATTGCATTTGAAGCCGGAAATCTTAAACGAAAGTTTCAGATATTCGTTGCAAAACGGAGGCAAGCGTATTCGTCCGGTTGTAATGTTTGCATCGGCGCAGATGTTGGGCGGGAAACCTGCCGATGTAGCGAACCTTGCTTTGGCACTGGAAATGATTCATACGTACTCATTGATCCACGATGATTTACCCGCTATGGATAATGATGATTATCGTCGGGGCAAGCTGACAAGCCACAAAATGTTTGGGGAAGGACAAGCTATTCTTGCGGGTGATGCTTTATTGAACGAAGCATATTCCATTTGTTTTGAAGAGTGTAAAAAAGGAAGAACATATATAGGGGCTTCGCATTTGATCTGCAAAAATGCGGGAGCTTATGGGATGATCGCCGGGCAGGCGGCGGATTTGTATTTTCAAGGAAATTTTGAAGCAGGAAGAGCTGAGCAGGAATTTATTGTATTAAATAAGACTGCGAAGATGATCATGTCAGCGGTAGCGGTACCTGCGCTTGTCTATGATGCCGATGAAAACATTACAGGAATGATGCTGGAATTCGGTAAGAATCTCGGATTTTTATTCCAGATTACGGATGATATATTGGATGTTTGCGGAAATTTTGCTTCTTTGGGAAAGACAACGGGGAAGGATGCAACAGAACAAAAGTTGTCCGCTGTCAATGTTTACGGAATGGATGAAAGTATTCGATTTGCCGATGAGTATAGAGATGTTTGCCTGAAAATTCTCAACGATTTGCCATATGAGAGCAGCTTTATGCGTACGTTGGTTCAAATGGTACGAAAAAGGGAAAATTGAAAGATGCGGTTGGATAAATATCTGGCGCTACATTTTTATTCGTCGCGTACGAAGGCGGCGAGAGCTCTTTCAAAGAGATTGGTGACAGTCAACGGAAAGATCGGCAAAGCCTCTGATGAAGTAAGTGAGACGGATGCGATATGCATTCGCGAGGAAGAGGTCGGTTTTGTATCGGAAGGCGGATTCAAACTTTGGAAAGCTCTCAACGAATTTGGAGATAGTGCCAAAAATTTAACATTCGCAGACATAGGTGCAAGCACGGGTGGATTTACCGATTGTCTGTTGCAAGCGGGAGCAAAGCGTATCTATTGCGTGGATGTAGGAAAAAGCCAGCTGGATAAAAAACTTGCTGAGGACAAACGGATCGTTGTCATGGACGGCAGAAATGCCCGGTATTTACAAAAAGAAGATTTTCCCGAATTGTTGGACGGGGTTACCGTTGACGTTAGCTTTATTTCTTTGACTTTGATTCTGCCGGTGATAAAAAAATTATTGGGCGACGGAAAAAGAGCATATCTGTTGATCAAACCGCAATTCGAGTGTGAAGGAAAAGGGCTGGATAAGCACGGAATTATCAAGGAGCCGGCGATACGATCGGAAGCCGTGAAAAAAATAGCGATTGCGGCAGAAGAAAATCAATTTTCATTGTGCGGGATTACCAATGCGCCTCTTCGTGAAAACAAAAATATCGAATATATATTAAAAATTATCAAAAACGGACCGGAAGGCAAAACGGTAAAGGAAATCGTGGAGAGTGCTTCCGTATTGACATAGTGTTGCAAAGGTAACGCATATGGAAAGTAAAGAAAGATATGTTCCGGCGCAGAAAATTTTTCTGAAATTGAAAGCATCAATGCTTACGCAGGAAGAAAATGAAATGCTGCGAATATTGTTGCTTCCGCGCAATCATTATTTTCCTGAAACATTGGAGGAGCGGGAGAAATTAGCCAAAGAAATATTAAAAGGCGATACATATTTGGCTTTTTCGGATTTCCGAAATTTGATGAGTGAGAAATTTGCAGATGCCGGCGAATGGTGTCGCGGACGGAAAGATGCAATTATGTTTTACAGATTCCGCAGTACGGGCCGTGCGCTTTGTTCCGTACATTTGATTACGGACAATCCGGTATTGGAAATTATATTGGGCGAAAAGGAATGTAAAAAATTTGAACGGGAACGTTCGTTTTTTCCGCGTGACGGGATTCAATGGACATACGATTATTTCGGCGGGGAAACAAAGACGAAAACTTTATTGTTTTCTTTATGTGATCGCGATTTATGGAAATATTATATACGGCTGATTCAATTAAAAGTTGAATCAGGGTCATAAATTCGGCTAAAATAAGAAAAATTTCAAAAATTGGTCTTGAAATCTCTTCTTTTATGATATATAATAATTCTGATAGAATAAATTAGTGAAATATTGGCCGTGAACAATTTCCCGGATTGTGCGGCTATGCCGGATAAACTGATAACGAAAGAAGATGTTTGTTCGGAAACGGAGTAAATCATGATTCTGACTGTTTGTTTGAACCCTAGTACAGATGTTACAATTGAAGTGGATTCTCTGAATATAGGAAAAGTGAACCACGTAAAAAGTAAAACGCTCAGTTTTGCGGGAGCGGCATTGAATGTCGCGATCGGGGTAGCTCGATTGCATGGAAAAAGTTATGCAACCGGTTTTATGTACAATGAAAACGGCAGCTTATTTGAACAAGCATTGGATAGAGAGGGGGTGCCGAGTTTATTTGTATGGAACAAAGGGCGCGTACGCGAAAATTATAAATTTATAGATAATAAGTCCATGTTGACCGAAGTCAACGACGTAGGCGAGTGTATCAGCGAGAAAAAGCAGGCAGAACTGATTGAACTGGTAACAAATCTTTCAAAGAACAGTCAGGTGATGGTAATATCGGGAAGTTTACCGCAAGGTATTGAAAGCAATTATTACGGTAAATTATTTTCGGTCGCAGGGCAAGAAATTCTGAAAATTGCAGATACTGAAGGAGCGAGGCTTTTGTCTGCCTTGGGGGCTGAGCTGGATTTAGTAAAGCCGAACAAAGATGAACTGCAATCCACGTTGAATCAGGAATTAAAGACGCGTGAAGATTTGTTGCACGGCTGTTATTCGCTTTTAGACAGAGGGGCAAAACGAGTTTTGCTTTCTTTGGGTAAAAAAGGTGCAATTATCACAGACGGAACGCGCAACTATTATTGTAAAAGCATCAATGTAGCGATCAATTCTACCGTAGGAGCTGGTGACGGCATGGTTGCGGCTGCAGCGATGATGTTGGAGCAAGGGGCATCTTTGGATGAGATTTTACGGGCAGGTGTCGCAGCGGGTACGGCAACCGTAACAACATTTAATCAGATTTCGTTTACCAAAGAAAAATACGACGAGATTTATGCCAATATTAAAGTGGAGGAGTTTTAATCCGATTGATCACGATAGCAGATATAAAAAACGATGAAGAAGTGAAAGCGATTATGTCCATTGCCGAAAGCCAGATTGAGGCGCTTGGATTTACCGAACATTCTGTGCGGCATTCTTCCATAGTAAGCAAATGGGCCGGCGATATTTTGGAAGGGGTTGGCGGAAGCCCTCACCGTGTGGAATTGACGCGGATTGCCGGGTATCTGCATGATATAGGAAACAGTGTAAACCGTGAAGATCATGCACAAAGCGGAGCATTGCTTGCATACAAAATCCTGACGCGGATGAAAATGAAATATATCGATGCGGCGGAAATTATGATGGCAATCGGAAATCACGATGAGAGTCAGGGGTTGCCGGTAAGCGATATCACGGCAGCATTGATTATCGCCGATAAAGCGGATGTGCATAAGAGCCGTGTTCGTAAAAATATCACGCGCCTGAATACGGACGGGTTGAATATACACGACCGTGTGAATTTGGCTGCGGAAAAGTCTATGGTTTATGTAGACAGGGAAAAGGATGAAATCGTATTAAACATTTTGATTGATACAGAAAAATGTCCGGTTATGGATTATTTTGAAATTTATTTTAAGCGAATGCAGTTGAGCAGAAAAGCTGCGGATTTTCTCGGAAAGAGATTTGCGTTAATCATCAACAATGTGCGATTGCTGTAAAAAAGGAAATAAAAAAGCCCCGATTGAATCGGGGCTGGTTTTTTAAAAAACTGTGCATCCTCCTGTGAAAATGAACGCCGAAGCGTTAAAACCGCAGGTAACTACTGCAAAGCTACCTCATGGCACACGGACAAATCCGCTTAGTGCTGCTATATCCCTATCCTGACACGGTTCACGGCAGCCCGTTGCAT
>CASEFE010000083.1 GCA_949287105.1 uncultured Bacillota bacterium | reverse complement strand
GTATCTGGTATTTCAGCTCCTGCGAATAATTCTTCGTGATCTGGGCTTCCCCATGAACTGTAAATTTATATTCACCGGACACGTTTTTCCCTACCTCTTCAATATAGTAGTAAATGCCGCCCGCATTCAGCCGCACTTCCGTGAAATCCATGGGAAGCTGCAACGGCACCCCGATCAGTAGAACCATTGCCATAACCAAACATAGGCCACGCATCCCCCATTTCATTGTCTGCGGTTTCGCTTTTCCCTGTTTTGTCGTCTGCCCGAACCGCACAGGAACAATAAACCGATCAAGCACAGGCACTATTAGATTCATAATCAGAATAGCAAGAGATGTTCCTTCCGGATAGGCTCCGAATCTTCGGATCAATACCGTAATGATTCCTAAGCCGATGGCGTACAAAATACGATTGTATCGCCATTTCGGAGACGTCGTATAATCCGTAGCCATGAACACAGCTCCGAACAACAACCCGCCCGATAAAATCTGCAACAAAATCTGCGAAGCACTCTGGTAACAGATAAAGGTCATAGTTGCAGCCGTAAATATATAAACAACGGGTATTCTCCAATCGATGACTCTGCGCGCAGTAAGATAAATACCGCCGGCTATAATTGCAAGCTTGCACGTCTCCCCGATGCTTCCTCCGACCGTTCCGAAAAGCAATTGCAAAATATTGCCCCAGTAACCGTCAATCCCAAAAATAGAATTTTTGAATGCCGAGATCCCGTTTGTCAAATAAGTCGGCGCCGTAACAATATCAGAAGAGAGTACATTATCCGCAACATTTGCGCCGATATATTGCGTCATCAGACTGGAATATGCCAACAGCAAAAATACACGCGCCGTAGCTGCCGGATTTGCAAAATTTTTGCCTAAACCGCCGAACAGCATTTTTACTATAATAATCGCAAATATTCCGCCGATCACGGGAATATACCACGGCGCACGCGGCGGTAAATTTAAACCCAGAATCACACCTGTCACAATGGCTGACAGATCGAATGTAAAGGGTTTTTTGCGTATCAGATTATATGCCTGTTCTGAAAGAAAACACGTGACTGCACAAATTGCCACCAACATAAATGAGTAAAATCCGAAATAAACCGTTCCGCAAACGACACAGGGCAATAACGCGATCAGAACATCCAGCATGATTTTACGCGTCGAAGATGCGTCTTTCTTATGCGGGGAGCAAGCAACTTTATAATTTGTAATTTCTGCCATTTATAATTTCCTCTCCCCGATTATTTTTTTCGCAAGCTTTACGCTTTGCACCAAATAGCGATTCGCCGGACAAACATATGAACAACACCCGCATCCTATACAATACGATGCACCATAATGTTTCGCCTCAGTGAAATCTTTTCGCAACGTCGCAGAATCGATAAATACAGGCGAAAGCCCCATCGGGCAAGCTTGTACACACCTTCCGCAACCGATACAAGTCGATGCAATTTTATCTTTGCATTCCGTCTCATCCAAAAACAGAAGAGAAGATGTCGTTTTGGTTGTACACTCTTTCAATGAGAACACTGCCGTTCCCATCATCGGTCCACCCGAAACAATGCGCGCACAATCCTCTTTTCCTCCGCAATATTCCGCGATCACACGATAAAGCGTTCCATTTTTTACCCATAGGTTTTGCGACCGTGCCACTGCCTTCCCGCTGACGGTCATGATCCGTTCATAGCAGGGAATATTTTCTTTGACCGCTCTGTAAACAGAAAATGCGGTATGAACATTCACAACCACAACCCCTGCATCGACAGGTAATTTCCCTTCCGGTACAACCCTGCCCGTACAACTGAATATGAGTTGCTTTTCCGCACCCTGCGGATAACGAGTCCGCAAAGGCTTGATCGTTATCCCTGCCTCCTGCTTCTTTTGCAGAACAGATATTGCTTCTTTCTTATTTTTTTCTATGCCGATCAGTGCACGTTCCGCGCCGCATGCCATCATGCAATAGCGGGCCCCAGCCAAAAATTCATCCGTATATTCGCGCATGATCGCATCGTCACAGGTAATATAAGGCTCGCATTCCGCACCGTTGACAACAAGCGTATCCGCACGACCGCGAACATTCAGTTTCACCGCAGTCGGAAATCCAGCTCCGCCCATACCGACAATTCCCGCTTCTTCGATGCGCGAAAGTACTGTTTCCGGCGTTATTTCTGTCAATGGCGCCAAACTCATGCTCTCGTTTGAAAAATCATTTTCAATTTGAATGTGCGGATATTTTTTTCCGTTTCCTGTAATGTGACCGACCACACCTTTCACGATTCCCGATATCGGTGAATAAATATTTGCCGATATGCCGTTTGCCTTCTTTGCCACCAGCTGACCGCGCAGCACGCGTTCCCCCGGCGCAACAACCGGTTCGGCCGGTGCTCCTATATGCTGCGACAGGGAAAGATAAACCTGCCCGGGTTCCGTGCAAACCCCGATAGCTTTCCCTGCCGATATTTCTTTGCAGCCACGCGGATGAACTCCGCTCGTCAACCTACTCAAATCTTTGCCTCCGATATAAAAATTGCCGCAGTTGCATGCGTTCAGTCTCCTCTTCTCCCCTCATGCTGTACCTGCGGCGCAACGGCTCGTCGCCATACTTCATTGAATCCGTTTGAATTATATCACAATTCTGTCACGCTGTAAAGCATTCAAAAAAGCTCGCCAAAATTTTCCAATTCTTCTTTACCAATCTGCTTCCTGTGCCGAACTTTCTTTTTTTCCTTTGCCTGCAATCAATCCATGAATTCCTGTATAAAATTGATATATGGAAAGCAAGCACAAAAATACTCCGAAACCGACGCGCAACATCCCTCCTGTAAGTTGTTGCACAAATATCCCGCCAACCACAGATAATACAGTCGCCGGAACAGCCATCCATATGACTCCTTTTGTGTCCAGTAATCCGTTTTTTACATGTACACGCAAGGAGATTACTGCCATGGGCAAAAAAGTCAACAAATTAACAGATTGTGCCAGATGCTGCGAAACTCCGCAGAACACCGTGAGAATGGGAATCAGTACCGTTCCGCCTCCCATTCCCATGCCGCCAAGAAATCCTCCCGCCAATCCAGCAAGAAAATAAACTAAAAATTGCATCTTATCCTCCGATTTCTATATGATCATTCGTATCCCCGCTGCAAACATCACAGCCGCAAATGCGATCGTAGCCGCCGAAGGAGAAATCATTCCCAGCATCTTCGCCCCTCCAAATCCGCCCGCAATCACACCAAGGCATACAGCTATAAACAATTCCGTGTCAAACCAACCGTTGATCAAATAGACAATTGCACTGGCAAGACTGACCGGTAAAATGACAAGTATCGCCGTCGCATGTGCCACGAGCGGTGGTTTTTTCCCGACTGCCGTCAAAAGCGGTACCACAATCATTCCGCCTCCGCCGCCAAACACTCCGTTCACAGCTCCTGCCGCACATCCGGCCCCTAACATTTCCATTTTGGATTTTATATCCGCCATACCTTTTTTGCTCCTTTTTTTTACAGTTTGCGCTTTTTCTAAAAAATAATGAGATTTTCACCTTTTTTTTACCTTTATTGCTTGCTTTTCCTCGCCTTTTATATTAAAATAATGAGGTATGATTTTTATCAAAAAATATCATTAACTACTGAAAGGGTGTGCTATGGCAAAAAGTAAACAGACAAAAAAATTAAGAATCACGACATTATTCCTTGCACTTGCAATGATCATCGCTTGTTGTTCATTCTTCTTCGCCGCCTGTGCGAAAAACAATAACAACAGCGAAGATGACGACACCTCCTCAACCGGGACGGATACGCAGACATTTGCAAATGCCAACTTCGAATACTTTGACGATTCAAACAATGATTACCTGATCGCGACACCGAACAGCTGGACCGCTTCGAGCGTAACAAATCAAAGCGGAATCAGCGCCAGTTCGTCGGTGGCTAAGTCCGGTATCGTCGATACGTCTTTCACTTGGGACAAGTTCATCACTGCTTATGATACCTATAACAAATATAAGGACAGCGACAGCGACGAAAAGGACGACGACGAAAATTACTTTTCCGATATAGACAACTACTATGATATACCGGGTTGGGATGTCGTTGCCACAAAACTCAATAATGAGAATTCGCCAGATGACATTTCAAAGAGCGAAGGATTCGAAAAACATCGTACGGAGATTGTGGACGCAGCAAAAGCGCTCAATCCGCTTACCCCTGTCGAAAAAGAAGATGATTCGCACGTTTTGATGCTGCACAACTATCGCTCTGATCGGTATGGTACAGCAAGGCAATACACTTCTTCTTCCATCACCCTTTCCGCCGGTACTGCCGCAAAAGTTTCCGTTTGGGTCAAAACTTCGCAACTTACCTATGGCGACGGAAAACCTGTAGACCCCGCAAAAAATAACCGCGGCGCATTCATTCAGATCACCAATACAGTCGGCGGAAAAACGCAGGATCCTTTGGTTGTTCGCAATATCAATACAGCCGATATCCCCTCCACACAAAACAACGGTTGGGAACAGTTTACTTTTTATATCAAAGCGTCTCCTTATGCGACAACATCGTTTACCGTCGTCCTCGGCCTCGGCCGTCAGGCAGAAATCAACGACCAGAACCTTTCGGAATATGTGCAAGGCTATGCGTTCTTTGACGGCTTGCAATATGAAGCCTTGACAGTCGCGCAATATAATTCGGAAACCCAAGATCTTGCCGCTTCAAATAAATTCAAACTGGACTTAAATACGCTCAATAATGCTGATTCTAAAGTGGTTTCTGCGGGCGACAATAATGTTTACGCACTCGATCTCGACGAACTCAACATGTTCGATCTTTCTGACGATCAATACTTTACAAATGCGGATTTGAATGGCTCTCTTGCCTTGACATCTGACGATTTTGGTAAAACATATGAAAGTTATTTCGGTTCTTCCAATTTTAATGATGACAAAGACAAGGGCGGCAAAATCAATGCCAACGATATAGCGACTACTTTCGGGGCTAATTCAATTATAGCAGAGCGATTCACGAAATTGACCAACGGATCTCTTCCTTTTGCCGGTTCAAATCCTGAAATGATCTTTTTATTCAGCAGCGACGGAGCACCTCAAACTTATACGCTTACCGATTCCGCAAATAAACTCTCCCTTGATAAAGATGAAAGAATGGTCATCTCTTTCTGGGTTAAAACATCGGCTATGTCCGGCGGGACGGGAGCTACCGTTACTTTGATCGATGAAGCAAATGCTAAATCTACAATAGGTGCAGTTGACACCACTACACTTACGACCGTTAACCTCGTAGACGACACCAAGAAAAACAATAAAGATTATCAGGATATTTTTGACGGGTGGCAGCAATGCTTCTTCTTTATCACAAATGATACCGAAGAAACGATTTCCTTTGATTTGGAATTTTCGTTCGGCCCCACTACCCTGACTAGGAATAAATCCGATTACGCCAGCGGATGGGCTGCCTTTACAGGCCTTCGTTACAGCACGGAAAATCTCACAGACGAACAGTTCGCGGTCAAATCGACCGGAACTTATGCCGTAGATGTTTCGCTTACTTCTGATACTGTGGCGACCGAGAAAAAATTTGACGAAACAGCCTACACCGATACGGATGTTATAGAAAATGATATCGCAGATCTTCGCAATTACTCCGGTGTTTACGGTAACAGTTCGTATGTCGGCGGCACGGATGTGACTTCCAATCAAAACGAATTGGCTACCGCAGGTCTTGTCAATAAAAAATACGCTGACAATTATTACGGTCAAGACGGTTCCAAAGTGAAGGGATGGTTCCCCACATTAGCGGACGCAATCTCCAAAGATAATTGGTGGAATCAGATATTCGGCAATGACTGCACTCAGCCTCTGTTGATCACCAATACGGCAAAAGCATACGGATTTGTTGCAAATACAGCTTCAAACATTGCAGCCAGCGGTTATGCTTTGGTTTCTGTTCGTGTTAAGTTAAGCAAAAGCGCCACCGCAAATGTTTATCTCATCGATACCACTACGCCCGATAAAGAAAGCGGCGAGAAGGCTTATTCCAAAACCGTTAATTACAGTTCCGGAATTTCTTATCGGTATGATGAAAACGGCAATGTAGTGAATCTGGATCCCGAAGATAAATCCTTCAACGAAGATTTCAACACGATCTTCTATAAACAAGATAATGGTTTGTGGTACACCTCGGAGCGTTTCAGCGGCAACACATGGTATGCCAACCTGCAAAATTATAAAGAATACAACAAGGATTCCAAAGATAAAGACCTGCTCAATTCCAGCGGCAGCGTTGCCTATTATGCACACGACGGTGAATATTACAGATATTACGATGAAGACAAAGATGTTTATTCCGTAAAAGTTAAAGACTTTACCGAAGCAAATATCGATGCTGAAAAATTGGCGGGTGCTCAATTGCAACAAAAAGTAGAAGGCAAAGCTCTCAGCCAGACTGTTTCTTACAACCCTACCGATGTCAATGCCCCTGCTGTTTCTGATTGGTTCTACGTTCGGTTCTTTATTAAGGCCGGTGATACCGCCAAAAACTATCGCTTGGAAGTCTGGTCAGGCAGCCGCGATGGTGTAACTCAGAATGAAGCGGATGATTTCGTAATCTTTGATTCAGTCAATTACAGCGCATTGACTGAAGAGACTTTCAATAATTACTCAACCGAAGCACTTGATGAATATGCCGAAAACATTTTGGGCAGCGGTAAAACAGCGGAAGATTTGGAAGAAGAATATCTGAAAGATCCCACCTCCTTTGTAACTGATCGTACAGACGGAAGCTCACTGGTTTACTATCATTACTCATTGTATGACGATGTGGATTACGCTTCGTATGACCCCGATCGTTCCAATGACAGCGACCCTTACGCAAATTATGACCCGAGCTCTTATGCGAATAAACTTGCGTTCTTGCGGTACAGCTATCAGGACGGCAACAATACTTTCTATGATGCCGTTATCGATTACAGCGCCAGCGAAGTTTCAGTGACAACTTCTGACGGGGATGATTCAACGGACACCCCTACAGATGACACAAACACTACACCCGAGCAAAATGTCTGGTTGCTTATTGCTTCTATCATTCTCGCCGCAGCTCTCATCTTCACCTTGCTTGCTATGCTGATCCGTAAATTGCTCACCAACATGAAGAAAAAGAGCGTTCGTACAAAACCCATGTACGACAACAAACGTAAACGTTATATCCGTAAATTGCGTTTGGAAGAAGCGGAAAAAGATGAATCGGCAGAAGATGTACTTCCTGAGGAAGATGAATTTACCGAAGAAGATATTTATAGCACCAACGACGATATTTCCAACAAAACAGAGATTGAAGAATCTGATTCGGAAACTCCTGACGGAAATAACGACAATGAAACTAAAGATGAATAATCTTTAACCAGAAACAAAAAGCCTTGCGTTTTATACGCAAGGCTTTTTTCACTATACCCTATTATTTTAACCATAAGAAAGCGCGCAGACTTATTTTAGCCTGCGCGCTTTTCATAATTGAAATGAAGTTTTTTATTTTTGTATTACTCTTAAAAAATTGCGCCATGTTGCCTAAAACGCACAAAATTACAACTCGATTGATCGATTATCAGCAACAAAAAAGGATTAAAAAATTGCCCATCTGTTTTTGATCGTAAAATAAACTTATAAATTAAATTCACTTAAAAAGGAAAAAAGGCTAAAACACCGGATTTTATATACTTAAAAAACATTTCATTCAAAATCAGTACAACAATGCTTTGAGAAGCTATACTAATTTAAAAATATTTTGATTCAGAGAAATATACGTTTGATATATCCAATTAAAAAACCAATATTTTTGGAAAGAAGTAATCAGAAACTTTAAAAACTATACTTATCAAACGGCAAGCAAAATTTATTCAGCGTCTGTTCCTGTTCCGTGACGTAATCCTTTGGGATAATGATTTTTGAGCATTCCAGCTCCTTTGGCTAATCCCAAAGGCCAACCTTCGTACAATACAGCACACCATCCCTTTACATCGGAAGCAGGCAACTCCTGACCCTGCAAATATTTTCGCGCATCTTGTTCACTCAAAGACACTTTATTGAAAATCGCTTCTTTATTTACCGACATCACAAGAGCATGCGCAGGTTCAAACCGGGCCGTCTTTCCGGGAATACAATCTCCTAATTTAACTCCTGCACGCAAAACACGCAAACCATCCAATGAAAAAAGGTCTTCCGGCAATAGGAAAAGTGAATTTCCAAATGTTGCCATTTTACCTTTAAGGGATTCTTTCATAAAATCTTTTTCATACGCGCGATAAAGGTTTTCTGCTTTTTTATCGGAATAAAATTTATGAGACCGCAGCAAAAATTGCTCCCCTTCCTCTTTTTCAAACAAAGCAGCAAAGTGCCCCTCGCCAGCCGCACGGTGCGGCCATATCTTTTTTTGCTCCAAAAGCCGCATCCATGGCATTTCTTGTTTTAGCCATGCAACATTCTCCTCGTCTTCCTCTTCCGAAAATGTACAAGTAGAATATACCAATCTTCCTCCGGGAGCCAGCATTTTTTCTGCCGAAACTAATATTTTCTTTTGCCGTGCTGCGCACATAGTTACATTTTCTTCGCTCCATTGTTCTGCTGCAGACGGCTCTTTTCGAAACATTCCTTCGCCCGAACAAGGCGCATCCACTAAAATCTTATTAAAATAACAAGAAAATTTTTCAGCAAGACTTTCCGGATCCGCACAGGTAACTACAGCGTTACGTACCCCTAATCTTTCAACATTTTGTAATAAAACCCTCGCCCGATCCGGTATTTTTTCATTCAATACAAGGATCCCTTTCCCCTGCATTTTTTGCGCTAGCTGTGTTCCTTTCCCACCCGGAGCAGAACATAAATCCAAAACCCGATCGCCCGGCTGAACGTCCAAAAGAGGCGCTGCGCACATTGCACTCGGCTCTTGTACGTAATAAAGCCCCGCATCATGATACAGACTTCTGCCAGGCTTTTCCTCTTCAATAGAAAAGCCGTTTTCTTCCCAAGCAACCGGCTTAAGCGGAAACGGCGAAATCCTTTTGAATTCTTCGGCAGAAAGTTTTAGTGTATTTACCCGCAACCCTTTATATGCAGGCATTTTCAGACATTGCACATAAGCGGAATAATCAGGCAATACGCCCTCCACCCGCCTTAAAAATTTTTCGATCATTCTTTCTCCTTCAAATAAAGTGATTTGAATTCAGAAAGTGTATAAATCTCTTTGATTTTTCCTTCTTCATATAGTTTGTGCGCCGTATTCCTACGTACACTGTCATCCATTTCATTCTCCACAAAAACCGTGCAATTCGAAAGCTTTAACGAGTACCGGCCTCCCCGCTTTACGATTTCTTTAACCAGTTTTTTTGCTTCCGCAACGTCCTCTTCGATCGAACGCGAAAAGCTGAATTTTTTCCCGCGCAACTCATCGGAAACAGGATGTACGCGATAACCATAAACAAAATTATTAAACTTGGATCGGCGTTCCCCCCGTTCCGCTTTTTCCCTGCTCTTTTCTTGTATATAAGCATTGCGACGGCGTGAAATACAATTACTGAACTGATAATCTGAAATTTTACCAAATTCAATACCATAACTGCGCATCAATTCCGGCAGAGTCTTGTTTTCTTTTTTACACATCTCTTGAGCAATGCGCATTGTTGCATATGCATCATCCGCCGCACAATGCGGAGTATAATCAATTTCAAAAACCTGCGTCAAATTTTCTAAACCCGCTTGCCTGTCATATGTTTCCGTCATTGCCATATAGAAAATCTGGGTGTCCCCAAACGAAAATTCAAAAGACGGTAACTTATAACGCTTCGTTTCTAAATTCAGATACCGAATATCATTGATTGCCGCATGACCAAAAACCAACTTATCCTCGCCTTCCAGTATTTCCTTAATCTGCGGATAAAAATGCTTGAAATCCGGATAATTTTTGAAATCTTCATAATCGTAAGGCAATACAATTCCTTCCCCGCCGCGATCGGTCAGATGAAATTTCCCATTCGGATTGATCAAAATATCTTCCTTTTTCAAAATATTAAATTGTTCATCTGCAATTACATAACCGAATACGCATATCTTAGCTACATTCTTATATACACATGCACACTCGATATCAAAAAAAACAAACTCCATATTTCCGCCGTAAAAATATTATCGCTAAAATTATACCATATACCTAATCAATTGTAAAGCCCTTTTTACAACGCCTTTTTTACGAAAAGAAGCGGGGAACGCCCCCGCTTCCTGCTTATACACCTTTAATTCGCCCTATATCGGCATTATCTGTTTTTCGATCATTCAACCCGCGTATCGGATGTTCTTTGTCTTCTCTTCGATAATCTCTGCCAAATTTTCGAATCGCTTTTTCTATGACCGCATGCGAAACAAGACTTTTTATATTGCCCTGTACCCCTCTATTATAAGAAAAGAACCGAAAATTATCCGGCAGTTCATCCACGATTTCAAAATCCTCAGCACGTCCCGTCAAGCGAACACTTTTCAATATTTCCCTTACATATTCTTTTTGTTCGGTAAATTTCAATAGCTCAGGGAATTCTCCTCCTTCCGGAAAGAGCTGTTGCCATACTTTGCCGCTGTATTTTTCCAACATTTTTGTTGCAAAATTAAGATGCGCTAGCTCTTCTTCAAAATGCATCAACCAAATATCTTTGATCCGTGCATCAGTTTCATCCTGGTAACAAGACCAATACAGATAACATTCTGTATATTCGTGCATGAGCATGCATTCAAAGATATCCACAGCAGGATCCGATAGACATCCATACCCCGTAACATGCTCTTCTTCTATCATTGCAATCTCTGCATATAATTTTCTTCCCTGTTCGCTTTCATACAGATTGGCTATATTCAGATAGTAATTCATAGTCTGCTGTTCCGCTGCCGTTATAATCCCGATATTTAATCGCGTCATCGGATCATTCAGATAATTGTTAATATAAAAACGCACATCATCCTGCGGCGCCCGCGCTTCCGCAACCGTCGGACGCCCCGGCATTATCTCCGTATACGAACCCACCAACTTCTCCGCATGGATCCCCTTTTCCAGATCCAATAAATTTGCATAGCGATACAGATGATCAAAATCTTCCAATAAAGCAAAATCCAACTGCTTTTTTACATAATTATTTTTTTCTCGCTTGGCTAGTATTGCCGTCAGATCTACCGCAAGTTGTTCATATCCGATCGTATGTTCCAGCATGCTTTCATTCCGAGGTTTCAGACACGCAATCCGCTTTTGCTGTTGCTGCTCGCCGCGCCGAATCATCGCCATATCTCTGCGTACATCATTGTTACCGCAATGACGCGTAAATCGTACCGTATTCCATATCGCCTCAAACTCCGTTCCATTCATCAGGATTATACGCACTCGCGTGTAAGGATCAACTGTTTCCTTGTCATACGGTTTTACATTGATACTTTTCCAGTTTTTGTAAATTTTTGCAATATCTTTTGCCTTCTCTTCAAAAGGGTTCATAACTGCCTCCTTTCTTTTTGCATATTATTCTCAAAGATCAATTTTTTTATTCATATCATTGCATATTTTACTTATTTTTGCTAAAATATTGTTAGCTTTCCACGGAGGATTGTTTTATAATGCTTGCCGTTATTGTTGCCATGCAAAAAGAAGCAGATGTTCTTTTATCTCATTCAATCATTTTAGACGAATCGTTAAATTGCGGAAAAAAATTTTATAACTGCCGGTTCAATGATATTCCGTTTTGTTTAATATTATCCGGCGTCGGAAAATCCAATGCAGCCGCCGCAACCATGCTTGCTTTAACTTCCGGAGCAGACCGAATTTTAAATTACGGTGTTGCCGGCGGCCTTACGAGCAAAGCCAAAATAGGTTCTGTTTTACAAATAGAAAAAGCGACGGAGTTTGACTTTGACCTCAGCGAAATCAACGGTACTCCCGTCGGTACACCCGATGAATGTACAACGCCTTATTTTGACCTTTCAAGGCAAAGCAACAGCTTCCCCACAGGTATACTTGCCTCGGGTGATAGATTCGGTTGTGGCCATAAAGACGACGTAATATTGCAACAATTGAAAGCAGATGTCCGTGATATGGAAGGCGCCGCCATTGCCCATATCGCATACCAAGCCAAGATACCCTGCCGGATATTCAAATCCATTTCTGACAATGCCGGCGAACAAAGCGTACGAGAATATCACGAAAATCTGCAAATAGCTCTTCGCGCATTGGAAAACAATTTGATTGCCTTTTTTAAGGAGGCCTGCAATGAATAAAATCCCTTCATTTGAAAAAAATCATGACACTTTGCAGCCCGGACTACACTTGTCAACGCGCATTGCGGGAGTGACCACTTATGACCTGCGCTTCAAAAAACCAAACGCGGGCAATTACATAAGCGATAAAGCCCTACATAGCATCGAACACATGCTTGCAACTATATTGCGGAACGGAGCTTATCAAGATAAAATCATTTATTTCGGGCCAATGGGCTGTCGTACAGGTTTTTACCTTCTCACAATTGATCTTTCTTATATCGATGTACTTTCTATGCTTCGCGAAGCATTTACAAAGAGCCTTTCGCTTACAGAAGTTCCAGGAGCAAAACGAGAAGAATGCGGCAATTATCTCGATCATGATCTTGCCTCGGCTCAGACAGAATGCCGTGCTTATCTTGACATTCTGCAAAATATTCCCGAAGATGAAATTTTATTAGAGCAACAAAAGGAGAACCATGATTAAACTTGGCGGTGGTTGGGACGAGACCCTCGCTCCCTTGTTCGATAGTGAAAATTACAAAAAAATACGTGAATTTTTGAAACAAGAATATTCCCACCATGTTATCTATCCAGACATGTATGACATATTTAATTGTTTCAAATTAACGCCGCTTTCCGATATAAAAGCGGTAATTTTAGGGCAAGATCCCTATCACAACGAAGGACAGGCGCATGGGCTTTGTTTTTCCGTTCAAAAAGGTATTCAACCGCCCCCTTCCCTTCTCAACATCTATAAAGAGTTACACGATGACGTCGGATGCACCATTCCGAATTCCGGTGATCTTACCAAATGGGCAAAAGAAGGAGTTCTGCTTTTGAACACCGCACTCACTGTTCGCGCTCATCAGCCAAACTCACACAAGGACTGCGGCTGGACGTGGTTTACCGACAACGTTATACGCATTATCAGCGAAAAACGTGAGCATATTGTTTTTATTCTTTGGGGCGGAAACGCTCGTTCCAAAAAGTCTTTGATTGATGCAAAAAAACACTTGATTCTGGAATGCGCCCATCCTTCTCCTCTTTCCGCTTACAACGGCTTTTTCGGTTGCCGTCATTTTTCAAAAACAAACGCATATTTAGAACAAAACGGGATTGCTCCTATCAATTGGCAATTATAGTCAATATTTTTGCCCACAATCCTTTAAGCATTCGATATGCCTTATACAAATCATTTTTTAATCTAAAACAAATTAAAAGGATACGTTTATGAAATATATTGTAGTGCTCGGCGACGGTATGGCCGATTGGAAATTAAAAGAACTCAATAATCGTACACCGCTCCAAGCCGCAAACAAACCATACATCGATCGTTTGGCAAAAGTTTCGGAAATAGGCCTTTGCCGTACAGTTCCCGAGGGATTCAAACCTGGCAGTGATGTAGCAAATTTGTCCGTTATGGGTTACGATCCGCACACATGCTATACAGGCAGATCCCCGCTTGAAGCCGTATCCATTGGCATCAACCTCGCCGATACGGATGTTACATTGCGTTGTAATCTCGTCACTCTTTCCGACGAAGAAAACTATGAAGATAAGTCCATGCTCGATTACAGCGCAGGAGAAATTACCTCCGCTGAGGCAAATAAGCTAATAGAAAGCTTGAAACCTGTATTTGATTCGCCCGCTTGCACTCTGTATAGCGGTATCAGTTATCGGCATTGCCTCGTTGTGCATAACGGTAAAACCGGCCACGACCTGACGCCTCCCCATGATATTACAGGAAAGAATATCCGCCCTTTCTTACCCAAAGGGCCGCTCAGCGAGTTTTTCCTCCATATGATGAAAGAATCTGCTAAAATATTAAAAAATCATCCCGTCAATCTTGCACGCATAGCCGCCGGAAAACGCCCCGCAAATTCGGTCTGGTTTTGGGGAGAAGGAACAAAACCTGCCCTTGAAAATTTTGAAAAAAAATTTGGCATACGCGGCGGCGTCATTTCCGCCGTCGATCTCGTAAAAGGAATCGGAATCCTTGCCGGAATGTCCGTCATTGAAGTGCCGGGAGCGACCGGTACATACGAAACAAATTTTTCCGGTAAAGCCGATGCAGCCCTTAACGCCTTGTTATCCGGACTGGACTTTATTTATATTCATATGGAAGCACCCGATGAATGCGGCCATCAAGGTGATTACATCCATAAAATATATTCAATTGAACAAATCGATGAAAAAGTTGTCGCCCCGCTCTGCCAAGGATTGGAAAAAGCCGGCGAAAATTACAGAGTGCTGATTTGTCCTGATCACCCCACTCCGATCGCTGTCAAAACACATGTAGCAGACCCTGTTCCGTATCTCATATTTGATAGCAGAAAAGCATTCCAAGGCGCTCCGCATTACGATGAAGAAACTGCTGCCGCTTCCGGTATCATAGTCGAAAAAGGCTGGGAACTTATCCAAAAACTTTTCAAGGATTGAGTTTAGCGTCGATCTTTTATTGATAAGCAAATGTATTTATTTTTTGTTCATTTAACCCTTTCTTATCATTCTTCTCATACCATTTAAGTAAACTTAAAAAAGAGCGAAGAAATTTTTTGTTTCCCGCTCTTTTTATTTGCAATTCATTCGCAAATATTGTATAATTATAAACGCTGAATCGCAAGAGTCGCCTAATGGTATGGCGCCAGCTTCCCAAGCTGGTTCCCGCGGGTTCGATTCCCGTCTCTTGCTCCAAAAAGATTAAATCAATTCACTAAAGAATGCGAAGGCGCAGAGGTCTTAATAACCTCTGCGCCTTCGCATTCTCAAAGTATTTATCAATAATTTTTTTAATCCAGTCGCCATAAGTCGCTTGCACTGCTTTTTAGGACAAGTTTATTGTTTGTATACTTCTAAATACATTGGCTTAGCTGCATTGTAAGCCAAACAGTCGGACAAATGAAAATGTTTGTTGGCTGACACAATTTTAACAAACATCCTTTTATCATAAATTCCGCTAAATAAAAAGACATTACAATACAACAGAAATTCGTCCACCATAGGTTTATAAGTCACTGCCAGCGTATTAAGCTACTCCATCATAAAATTATTATATCGATAGAAGGATGATGATCTCGGTCAATGACTGTTTATTTGTCTCTGCTTATAAGATTTAAAAAATATCTAAAAGCATAAACTGCCGATCTTTCAATTAAATAAGCGAACAATCTTAATAAAAAAACGGGCTTCCGAAGAAAGCCCGTTTTTTTATCTTTTTATAAAGTAATACTTGCGATATCTTTGTAAGCACCTTTATTGAGTTTCACAACCGTGTCATTGTGCATCTTTGTGAGTATATCACTGCTCCGATCGCTGATATAACTTTGTACAGTGCTGTTTTTGAAATTCTGGTAGAAATCATAGGAGAATGTTCCCTCTTTGAACATATCGCTCTCTTTGAAGCCTCCATATACTTCTCCTTTTTTGTCATCAAAAGTAAACGTCACATAAATGATATGCCAACCGTAATCAGTTCCGACAACCATATAATTTCCTGCACCCGCTTCAATGGCTGCCTGCGCCGCATATTCAAACTCCGGAACATAACTCGATGCCGCTTCTGTCTGCAACGAATACCCGTAATATTTGTTCAATATAGCCGTATCAGTCGTATACGCGAACATCAACTCGTTTACAGCCGAGATAGCTTTGTAAGAAATTTCGCTTTCCACAAGGTTGTACGATTTTGATACGTCAGATACCCCAGACACCTTTCCTTTATAATAAATGGTGTTCGCATAGATGCTGCGATCGCTTGCGTTGTCTTTTTCAAACACGCTCTTGTTTACCATGTAGAATGCCTGCCCTTCTTCCTTGTTGCCCGTCCAATCATTTTCGTTTTTATAATATCCGCCTTCCGTATATTTCTTCGACGAAGAAGCATCAAAATCATTGAGAACGTAGTTGATATATCCTTCCATTTCCGCAATAAAGTCATCGACAGAAAGTTTGTTCGGCGTCAGTTTATATCCGTCTTCCGATTTTTCTACAAGCCCGTTATACGACAGGCGCCCGGCATACTTATCAATCTTTTCCGGATCTGCGCCGGTAAAACTGTCTTCAAAGAACAGACGATTGCTCCTGTTGCTCTGTCCACTGCCATAGTATTCCGTCGCTTTATAGCTGTAATCTTCTGTACCGTTCAGCCATGAAGAACGCTGATCCGTTGCCTTAATACCTTCAAACAACTTATTCCGTTCCGCATAGTAATCTGCAGTCTGATCGCCATAAGACTGTTTCAGATCATCCAAAGCCAATGACTGCTTGGCATTGAACGGCAACAAAATATTATATACAAACCCGTATTTCTCGCCAACCGGACTATATAAAACAAAAGAAGTATCCGACATGCTGTCCATTGTTGTCGTAAAAGTACTGAAATCCGAGTTCTTCTGCTTTTCAAGCAATTCGTCATAATGTCTCTGCGTCATCGTTGCATCAATCCGCGAAGACATATTCAATGCGATCGAAGCGGAAAATTTATTGATCAGCATCTGCTCATATTGCGTCTTTAATTCCATGTAGAAATAATTCAAAGACGTAACGTTGCTGATATCTTCCCCTTGTCCGATCAAATAATTTGCACGAAGAGCATTGATAAAACGCAGATATGCACGCTTACGTGTAACCGTCGTAGAACCGTCTACCTTCTCGTATTCGCCGCAGTCGCTTACATTGTTCGTTCCGGTATAAATACCGTAATCAAGCTTTCCGTCGGCCGTTTTCGGATAATACCCGTCTCCACGATCGTTTGCCCCTGTCGGGATCGTGCGATCCGACGATGACGATGTGCCATCATCACTGTCTGCCGCAATGATTTCTATTTCATAAGAATCGATCGCGCTGTTTATCGAGGACATCACCACATATGTCGCATATGTTTCTTCTTCGTCCGTAAGAAGATATTTGTATCCCTCAATCGCAGCCTTGTCCGCCGTATCGCCTTTTTCCATCGCCGTAAGATATCCGTCTACCGTCAGAGCTTCGCCGTTCATTACCAAGGCGTTGGAATTCTCTACAGGCGTATATCCGCCTTCCAGCGATATACTGTCTTTATCGACGCGCACTTCGCCTTCGTTCAAATAATAGACAACCGCAAACTGCGTGACAATTTTACGCTCAACCAAAACATCCATGATCTGATTGACGACATCCGCAATCGACGTGCCTTGCGAAAGATAATTATATCCATAGCTTACAAAATAAGCAACCAGATCCCGCTTGAATATACTATCCGTCGATGTAACGTCGCTCAACTGTTCTGCCGTCAATGTTAACTTTTTGGCACCGAGCAAATCAAAAGTCTCTTCCATAGAAGTAGCATCTCTGGAAATATTGACTTCCGCAACCACTTGGTTCATGTCACGCTCATTATCGATAGAGATCAATTCACATCCGGCAAATACACCGAACATAAGACATACCGACAATACAGCCGCAATAATTTTGCTGATTTTTTTCTTCATAGAATCCGCTCCGGTTCTTTAATAATCGCAATATAATTTATTATACCGTATTTTGTCAGGAAAAGCAATCGTATTTCATGAAAATCACGTTAAAAATACGAAAAATTCAACCAACTCCTATTATATTGCCCTTATTTTCCGCATATTTGAGAAATTTGGTCATTTCCAGCATAATTTTCTGCGCACTTTTCCCGCCGGAAAATTCAATGGCAGGACATCTGGACATTTCCAGCCGTACCGAATCCTTATACCGATCCAATGCTCCGCTGATCCTTTCGTCCGCCAAGCTATTGAGCGACGGCAACTCGATCCTTCCGCCTTTTCCGCTGACCGAAATCTTCCGAACATTGAATTTCGCAGCATAGGATTTCAACACGGCAATAACCAAAAGATTTAAAACTTCCGGGGGCATTTTGCCGTAGTTTTCTTCCATGGACAAACACACTCGCTTGTAGTCCTCCACGCTGCGGATTTCAGCAATCTGTTTATAGCAATCCAACCGCGACGCGCTCGCTTCCACATATCCTTCCGGTATGAACGCGTCCGCTTTTATATCAAGATCGGCAACGGTCTGTTCTTCACCCGTCAGCTCTTCTTTCAAAAGCTTTGCATACAGTTCATAACCTACTTTATCCATATGACCGTGCTGTTCACGCCCCAATACACTTCCGGCTCCTCGAATTTCCAAATCCCGCATGGCGATTTTGAATCCCGAACCCAGTTCCGTAAATTCCATGATCGCCTGCAAACGCTTTGCCGCCGTCTCCGTCATCACTTTTTCCGGCTTGAACGTAAAATAAGCATGCGCCAAAATCGATCCGCGCCCGACTCTTCCTCTCAATTGATATAACTGCGATATTCCGAGCCGATCCGCATCGATCACAATTAACGTATTTGCTTTTGGCAAATCGATTCCGTTTTCTATGATCGTTGTCGAAATAAGTATGTCCGTTTCGCCATTGTAAAATCCCATGATGCCGTTTTCCAGCACACTTTTATCCATCCGTCCGTGTGCAACACATATCTTGCCTTCCGGTACGATCTGCCCGATCTTCGCCGCAAAACTATAAATACTCTCCACTCGATTGTAGAGAATAAATATCTGCCCGCCGCGTGCCAACTCCCGGACACATGCATCCCGTATCAATGTTTCGGTTTCTTCCACAACATAGGTCTGAACAGGCAGGCGGTTTGTCGGCGGCGTCTCTATCGTACTGATGTCCCGAATTCCCGACAATGACATATGCAACGTCCTCGGAATCGGCGTCGCCGTCATCGTCAGGCAATCGACATCCGTCTTCATGTTTTTTATTTTTTCTTTATGTTCCACCCCGAATCGTTGTTCTTCATCCAAAATCAACAATCCAAGATCTTTGAATCGAACATCCGATGACAACAACCGATGGGTACCTATGATCAGATCCGTCTCGCCCTTTGCCAGCCGCTGTAAAATTTGTTCCTGTTCGCGCGCCGTCTTAAAACGATTCAAAACCTCTACTCTTACACCAAAATCGGCAAACCGCTTTTCCGCCGTTTCATAATGTTGTTGACATAAAATCGTATTCGGACACATCAAAGCCGCCTGTTTTCCGTTCAATACGCATAAATAAGCCGCGCGGAATGCCACCTCTGTCTTGCCGTACCCTACATCGCCGCACAGCAACCGATCCATTACCTTCCCCGAACACATATCGGCCTTGATTTCTTCCGCCGAATCATGTTGATCGGGAGTATCTTCGAACTCAAAGGCACTTTCAAACTCTTCCATTTCCTCTTGGTACGGCGAAAAAGCAAATCCACGCTTTTCCGCACGTTCCGCATAGAGCTTTTTCAGATCAAAAGCCATCGCTTTTAGCGATGCCCGCACACGTTGCTTAACTTTTTCAAACTCCGCCCCTCCGATTTTTGAAAGCGTGGGCGTTTCTTCTCCCATATACCGCGAAAGTATATCCATTTGCTCGACCGGAACATACAGCACATCGCCCCCGCGATACTCCAAAGCTATATACTCTTTGGTGCCGTCCGTCGTTTCTATCATTTTTGTCCCGGTGATGCGCCCGATCCCATGCGTTTCATGTACCGCAAAGTCGCCCACCTCCGGAGAAGTAAACATATCGTTACGCTTACGACGAATTCTTTTTTTGACCGTCGTCTTTGTATAAATATCACCCGTACCGATAATTGCTATTTTTTGTTCATGCAAAAGTATGCCGCGCTCCAGCTCTTCCTCCGAAACCGCGACTCCTTTGAGCAATTCGAGTGACGCAGGGCAACCTCTCACACCAATGCCCTCTTCTTCCAAAAAGGCCCTCATCTTTTCCGCGCGCGAAAATGAACCGCAATAAATCAAAATCCGATACCCGTTCAAAAGCCAGCTCTTGATATCCCCAGCCAAATTCGAAAAACTGTTCAGATACCTTCCGACAGGCGACGAATTCAGATTATATATACGGACCGGATCAAAAAAATAAGTCTGCGACGCAAAGGTTTGCAAGGCGCTCACCCGCAGCTTGGAAAATGCAGACAAAAACCTTTCACGATCCAACAATTGACCGATACTGAAAGCAAAGACTTCCCCGCCTCTTTTAAGCTGCGCAAATCGTTCCGCATGCTCTTTATAAAGCGCATCCATTCTGTCTTTGACCAGCTTGCCTTCATCGATCAGATATAGTGCATCACCGATAAATTCATCAAATCCGACCACATTTTGCAACAACGGCATTAAATAAGCCGCCCCCGGGAAAACGCCCTGTGTCTCCAACTTCGCAAATAAATCCCCCGCAATCGACTGAGCCCGATCGTATGCGTGTGCATCTTTGAATGAAGATAACTGACGATAAACCTCATCCCGCAAAGGTCCGATCTCTTCTTTTTCAATCAAGACGTCCGTTGCCGAAACAATTTCAACCTCCTCCAACAACGACATCCGCTCGCCCGTTACAAAATTATATGGTTTGATCTTCTCAACCGTATCTCCAAAAAAATCAATCCGCAAAGGATTGTCTTCATTGATCGGAAAAATATCCAATATATCTCCGCGAAGTACAAAATCCCCTTTGTTCTCCACCGACGTCGCTCGTACATATCCCATCTGCACCAACGCCGAAGGCAAGGTCATAAAATCAAAGTCCGCCCCCTCACGCAAAGTTAACACCGGTATCTTACGCGGAAATAATTGCAGCAGACTTTCCACATCGCAAACAATACAACGTACACCCTTTTGTATACGGTACAAAGCCGTCAATCGACGGAAAATCGCATCCTTTGATATAGCTTCTTTATACAACAGAACTTCGTCCTTGGCACAGAGCAATGCCGGATCTTCACCCGTAAAACCTCTGATTTCCGAAGCCATCCGCGCTGCCGTCTGTGCATTGTCGCATATATACACTGTTCGATCTGGCGTACAAGAAGCCGCAATTAATGCTTTATGCGGTCCGGATACGCCAAAAACCGCCGTCGGCGTGCCGAGGCGGAAATCGTTTTCCAAATCCAGATAATCTTTTCCCAAATTATGCGCATTAAAAAAATCCTGTGGCATGCGTTCTCCTTCCGCACTTCTGTTCTGTCGGCCTTTTTCAACCCTGTCTGCTGTTAAATTCCGTCATTACTGCATTGATTTCTTCGCCGCTCGCAAAATGTATCGCCGCATCCGCCGCATCCGAACACGCTTTCCCAAACAGCGGATAATCCTCTTTTCCTATCTCCGCCAATACATAATTCACAATGGGAATATTGACAGATGTATCTTTGATACCGATCCGAATCCGAGGAAACTCTCCCGTTCCGATTTCCGCAATCACACTGCGCATACCGTTGTGCGTTCCCGCACTCCCCGAAGCCCGAATCCGCAATTTCCCTTTCGGCAAGTCAAAATCATCGTAGATCACAAGAAGATTTTCCGGCTGAATTTTGTATTTCGACATGAGCTGTTTTACCGCCCTTCCGCTCGCATTCATATATGTCACCGGTCGGGCCAGAATCACTTTCTCCCCATTTATATACGCTTCGGCAACAGATGCCTCACATTCCTTTTTTTTAAATTTTACGCCCAACTTTTCTGCCGCTTCTCCCACTGCAAGAAAACCTAAATTATGAAAAGTCGTTTCGTATTTTTTTTCAGGGTTCCCCAAACCAACTATCAGATACATTCTAATTTCTCCGTTTATATGTCCTTCGCTGCAATTTCTTTTATGAACGCACGAACGCCGCGTTTTATAAAAAACGCGGCAATCTTCATTCATGCTCTTTTGCTTTTTTCTTTCCGTTTCGATTGTATCAACCCATCAAAGCATTTACCCTGATCGGTAACAACCTTTTTGTTCGACGGTCATGCAAAACAAAATAACATAACCACCTTTCTTTTTTATTTAATCAAATTTAGTCGTAAATTTTCGACATCGGCTTATCGAGATAGACGTTCTCGATTGCCGCCGCAAATATATCCGCCACAGAAATTACTGTGATTTTATCCAATTTCTTTTCAGGAGGCAGATCGATGGTGTTCAGAATCGCAAGCTCTTTGATCGGCGCCTTTTCCAGCCTTTCCATCGCAGGTCCCGAAAAAACCGCATGCGTACAGGCTGCATATACTTCTTTTGCACCGTGATCGATAAGCGCCTGCGCACCCTGACAAATCGTTCCTGCCGTATCGATCATATCGTCAACCATCAGGCATTTTTTGCCTTCGATATCCCCGATGATATTCATTACTTCCATCACGTTGGCTTTCGGACGGCGTTTATCTATAATTGCCATCTGGCAATTCAGCTTCATAGCTACGTTCCGCGCCCGTGTGACCGATCCGATATCGGGCGATACGACTACAAAATTTTCATCGATAATCTTCTTCGAACGGAAATAATTATAAAGAGTCGGTCCGCCAAGCAGATGATCGAGAGGAATATTAAAAAATCCCTGAATCTGCGCCGCATGCAAATCCATCGTAAGCACGCGATCTGCTCCGGCTGCAGTAATAAGATCGGCAACAAGCTTTGCTGTGATCGGATCACGCGAACGCGCTTTCCTGTCCTGCCGCGCATAACCAAAATAAGGCATTACCGCTGTAATACGCCCTGCACTTGCCCTGCGCGCCGCATCAATCAAAATTAAAAGTTCCATCAAATTATCGTTTACAGGCGCCGATGTCGACTGAATTATAAATAAATCCCTGCCGCGCACCGTCTCATCCAAATGAACGGATGTTTCCCCGTCTGAAAACTGTCCAACTTCCGCGCTGCCAAGCTCTGTGTTCAGTTTCTTCGCAATCGCCTCTGCCAACGGCCGGTTGGAATTGCCCGCAAACAATTTGATCTCGTTGCCGTGAGTTATCATGTGTACCTCCAAAAATATGCTGTATCGAACCTTTCATCCGTTTTTGCTGTAATCAGTACACCGGCTTTTGTAATTCACAAAAGTAAAAGCCGGCAAAACTTTTTCGTTCTGCCTACGAATATGCTTGTCCCGTCCGTCCCCGCCGAACAGGCTCTCCCATTCACAGCGCGCGACGGTTTTCCCCTCCCGCTCCGCTGTTCATTATTATTGTAGTTTTTTTGCTCAAATTAGTCAACCGTTTTGCTGCACGATTTTTCATCACTTGCAAAAAGCCTTAGCTCTCCGTTTTCGACCGTTCACGCATCGACCGAAAAAAACCGGACAACAACTCGGAACATTCTTTTTCTAATACGCCGCCTTCCACTTCTACCGTATGATTCAAAAGATTACTTGCCGCAAGCTCCTCCGTCATGGATCGCCCCTTTTGTTCATAAGCACCGAAATAAACCTTTCGAATACGCGCATTCAATGCCGCCCCCATGCACATGGGACAAGGCTCCAACGTAACATATAAATCGCATTCCGGAAGCCGCCAACTTCCAAATTTTTTACACGCACGCTCAATCGCATATATCTCCGCATGCGATGTCGCTAATTGCGTCTTCGCACGACGGTTGTATCCCGATGCTATGATTTTTCCCTCATGCACGATCACCGCCCCAACCGGGACCTCGCCTTGCGCCATCCCCTTCTCAGCACGCTTCAACGCCGCACGCATAAATCTTTCTTTTTCACTCATTTCTTAAAATCTCCGTCAACAACGATACCATCTCCCCGCTCTCTTGCACAATTTCCTGCAAACAGTCTTCGCGCAAAGGATGCTTAAATTCATCTTTTCCAACTTCTACGGTAAATGACGGAATCTTCATTTCACGAATACACCAATCTTTATAACCGCCGACACTTCCTCGTATCACTTTCGGGGCATACCCGGATTCAGAGCCAAGAATTTCCGCAATTTTCCGATCTCGCTTGTATTCTTCGCCTTGTTGCCCGTACTCCCAATAAATTTCTTGCCCCTTTGTATGAAAACTGATCGTTGCGTTCGGACGTACCCGCAACGTAAAATCACGCAAAGCGCGCGTTTCCGGCTCAGAAAACGGACATGCCCCGATATAATTTTCTGACGCAGGGCAAAATGAATTTGTTTTTCCCGTTCCCCAATCCGCATCAAAATTTACATTCAGATCCACCGCCCGCGAATTTGCTTTCCACGTCGAAAAATCATCGGATCCGTTAATTTTACGCAAAAATTCCGCTCGATTTTCGGGAAGAGAATTAAGATATTTTTCGCCGCGCAATGAAAGAGCTGCTCCGTCCGGATTAGTCATCGGCAGAAAAAAAACGCCTCCGAATTTAATTCCTCGCTTTATATGTTCCATTGCTAAAACAGATGTGATCCACTCACGGGCATGGATCGCATATTGCGCCACTATTATTGGATATTCTTTTTTCCCGATAAAAAAGCCGACCAAAGGCTTTCCGTCAACACTCCAGCCATATATAAATTTTTCTTTCGAAAAATGATCGTAAAAATCATAGACCCGATCTACTGCATCCATATCCATCATAGTATGCCGAGAAGCCGATTTTTGCCCCCTATGCATATCTTGTAAATTCAGATTTAATTCAGAAAACCGGCAAAAGGCTATTTATGATATTCTGCCCCCGCATTGATCATAAAGGCGCGATAGATTTGTTCGCACAGAATAACACGCATCAACTGATGCGGATAAGTCATTTCCGAAAAAGACAGCAACAAATCGGCCTGCTTTTTTACTCTTTCGTCCAACCCGCAAGAAGACCCTATCACAAAAGTCATTTCTTTCCCACTATCACAAAGAGTCTTGATTTTATCGGAAAAAATCTCACTGGACATCTGCTTTCCTTCCACAGCCAATACAATCACATATCCGCGCAATTCACGCAATATATTGTTCCCTTCTTCTTCCAACGTTCGTTTTTCAGCCAACTCCCTGACCGTTACCGACGCAAACCGACTGAGCCGCTTTAAATATTCCCCCACTGCTTCCGAGTAAAATTTTTCTTTCAGCTTTCCAACACACACAAGATTGATTTTTTGCACTTCAACCTCCGAACCCACCTATAAAGTTCAAAATCCACATCAATATACAAAGTATGATTCCCGCCAATGCCGGATACAAAAAGGGCTTAACCGAATTCTCCTTTTTCCGATTCCCTCTCTTATCGATAAACAACAAATATACAAGCGACGAGATCAGGCAAATTCCGGATAGCACATACAGCGCAACCGTACCCCCGACGGAAATCTTCGATAAAAAATCGAACTTGTAATCCATTACAATGACCGCATTGTTCAAAAAATGAATCAATACCGAAGGCAAAAGTGAATCGGCGCGGATCGCAACCAATGTAAACACTGCCCCGCATATAAATTGATAAACCGTCTGCGTCGGATTTTGATGAAACAACGAAAACAACAGCCCGCCAAAAATACATGCCGCTACCGTTCCGATGTCTTTTATACCTTCCAATACAATTCCTCGCAGAATCGTTTCTTCCAACAAAGCAGGCAACAACGCCACAACAATCAATACCCCGACCAATCCCCCGCCTGCAACCGAAGGCAGATTCGATTCCGCTTGCTGATACCCGATCAAAGACAAAACTTTTACAAAAACCGCATTGACCCAGTTCAGACTGAACAACAAGCCAAACGCCAACGGCACCGCAAGCAAAAGATATTTCCAGTTTGCTTTACGCCATCCGAAACTTTCAAGTCTCGCCTTGTAAATTTTCATATAAACAAGAACGATGACGACATACACAAATTGATACAAAAGATACGAGCAGTATTTGTAAGCCTCAGTTGCCGATATTTCCTCCAACGGCTTTTCCAATACTTTTACAAGCACGGAAACCGTTATAGAAAAAGCCAAAGATATCAAAAGCATGCCGATAATCGTGCCCGAAAACAAAATACCGCTAATGGCTTTCCGCGGCTGATCATAAATACTACGTTTTGAATTTTGCGATCCTCGCTCCGGAGGCATATATTTATTATCCATGTCTTCTATTATATCGAAAAAAATATTTTAAGCAAATAAAAATCTTTCCTTTTTTTCGTTTTTTTGCTATAATAATTTATAAGTAAAATATGAGGTAAAAACAATGCGATCTGTGCATTCTTCTGTAATCGAAAATACTGTTTATCGCCTGATTGAAAAAGCGTGCTTAAACCTCACACCTTCCTGTCTGCACGCACTCAAAGAAGCAACAAAACAGGAGGATCCGAAAAACGCCTCTCGTTTCGCCCTGGATACCGTGCTTCAAAACGCAACCACAGCGGCCACGGAACATATGCCGGTATGTCAGGATACCGGATATGCAGTGATCCTTGCCGAAATCGGCCAGGATGTACATATCGAAGGAGATCAGCTTTCTGATGCAGTCAATCGAGGCGTACGTCGCGCTTATGAAGATTTTTGTTTACGGAAAAGCATCTGTGATCCGTTGACACGAATCAATACAACCGATAATACCCCTGCCGCTCTGCACACTGAAATTGTAGCAGGCAACAAAATCAAACTCACTTTTTTACCCAAAGGTTTCGGCAGCGAAAATATGTCTCGGCTTTATATGCTGACTCCTGCAAACGGGAAAAAAGGTATTGTTGACGCCATAGTAGAAACTGTTAAACTTGCAGGAAGCAAACCTTGTCCTCCTGTCATTTGCGGGGTCGGGATCGGCGGAACATTCGATACCTGCGCCTTCCTTGCCAAAAAAGCTCTTACCCGCGAACTCGGATCTTTTCATCCGAGAGAAGACGTTGCCGCTATTGAAAAAGAATCTCTTCAAAAAATCAACTCGCTTGGGATCGGCCCACAAGGATTCGGCGGCAATGTAACAGCGTTGGGAGTACTTTGCGAGATTGCACCCACTCACATTGCCGGGCTGCCCGTAGCCATCAATATACAATGCCATTGCATGCGTTGTGAAAGCGAAATTATATAAAAAGCCTGTTTATGCCACACATAGTACTATAAATTCCCGAATTTATTTATATGTAATACAAAAAAATCTTTTGAGTGGTCTATTTTATGAAACATATACGATTACCTTTGACTGATGAAATAATACAATCTCTGCACGCCGGTGACAGCGTTATTCTTTCAGGACAGATCCTTACCGGCCGGGATTGCGCCCACAAGCGAATTTGTGAATTGTTGAATTCCAAACAACCTTTACCTTTTGATTTGGTTGGCAAAACCATTTACTATGCAGGCCCCTGCCCTGCTCCCGCAAATAAAGCCTGCGGAAGCTGCGGGCCGACTACAAGCGCACGCATGGACTCGTACACTCCACAGCTTCTGGATTTAGGCCTAAAAGGAATGATCGGAAAAGGCGAAAGAAATGATGAGGTCTGTAAATCTATTGTCAAAAATCACGCCGTGTATTTTGCTGCTATCGGCGGCGCCGGAGCTCTGTACGGAAACGCTGTCAAAACAAGTAAACTGATTGCCTTTCCCGATCTTCTCAGCGAAGCTGTATATCAATTTGATATTGAAAACTTCCCCTGCATTGTAGCAATTGATGCTTTTGGAAACAATATTTATAAAAAATAAATATTACATAATGTAATTTTTACAAGAGGGGCATACAGTTATGCTTGAAAAGATATTTGGAAAAAAATCGACCGGAATCATCTATATAATTTGCGCAGCGTTTCTACTCCTGCTTCTTGCCGGCGGCATTCTCGTCTTTGTTTTTTCCTATCCAAACGCACCGCTTGCCCCTCTGATCATGCAAACAGTTCTAACGGTTTTAGCTCTCGCATTGATCAGCGCCCCCATTTTAATTCAAAAGCGTTTTTTTCTGTATATACCGCCCACCGTCGAAGTCAGTCTTTGTATTTATATCTTCATAGTTTTTGCTAAAACCCATCTAAAACTTCCACAAACATTTTCCATAGACCTCACTCCCGCAATCGGCGGTTTTGTCATTGCCATGACAATATTTACAATTTTATATTCTTTGGCTGACTACCAGACAGATAAAAAACAAAAAAAGCTTTCTTTAAAATTAGTTACTCTATTGACCATTGCAGCTTCTTTTTTAATTTTACTCATTCTCGCAGTAGCATTTTATCTGATCAGTACCCTTCTCAGCAGAGAAAACAATATTCACACTTTTCTTGCACAAGCGGCATATTATCAAGGCGGAAGCATCTTGTTTTGCCTTACAGGCTCTTTTGCGGCACGTTCACACGGAGATCGCTTTCGGATCCGCAGTTTTAAGAATCCCGACTCCGCTAAACAATTTGCCCTACAAACAGAAAACAAATCACTCTACACTGTAGTTGAAAATGTTTCTAACGACACAACCGATTATAAAAAAGCGCTTATACTTGCGAAAACGCAATTTTTTCTTGCCAGAATTTTTTATATTGCTATCTACGGCGCTTACGTGGTTCATACCTGCATCGTTTTCAGCCGACTGGAAAACTGGGGAATTGCCTTGATTTTTTTCCTTGTTTCTTCTTTTATTTTAACCGCCAGCGTCTACATCTACGAATACGCTCTTTTTCGTAAAAACATTCGAAATCAACGGCTTCGAAAACTGAAAATTGCCAAAAGTATTGCCCGCATTTACGCTCTTGCCTTGATCCTTGCGGCAATGTTCTATTCCAGCTACTCTTATAAACCGATTTCTGCTGCACTTTCAGAAGGAATGATCCTTTTTAACATGTGTTTATTTTTTTACAATATGTTCGGAAAACCCAAGCACTATCCCTCCGGCTCTTCGCAAAAAAATTCTTCCCCTGTTATAGAACAACCCCCGCAAGAAAGTGATATTTTATCCGCCTCTTCCTTTAATTACCTTACTGAAAACACCGTAGATAATAAGGACTCTTCAATAGAAAAATCTTCTTCAAATTCTGACGACGATTAATTTTTTAAAGACTTTTTGCTGTTGATATTAATATAAGCTTCTTTAATTTTAAAAGCATGCGGCGCATCGCTTGTGCAATGCGCCGCATGCTTTTATTTACCTGTACTATTTTGTAAATCTTATCACAAAAATACTTTTCAATACAACCATTTAATTATTATTTCTGAATAATCCCCTACGATTTCCAATAAATTTCCCCTTCTCGAATCAATGAATACACATCAAAATGCTTTTCTTCCGTCTCTTTTTGTTCTTTACCCTCGTTATCGGTTGTATACGTTATCTTAAACAGACTGATCGTTGAATGGCGTGTATTTACCGAAATATAATAACGGCCGTTAAAAATTTCCGTAATTTGAGCCTCCTCCGCCTTCGTTTCTAAATTCACATTATAAAGATTTTTTACATCGAATGCAAAGCCAAACCAATCATGCAAATTACAGTCTATTCTGTATATGCCGTCCTCTTCTCGTTCCCAACCTTGTTTTCCGATCCCATCCCATTGCCAATACCACACGACTCCGTCTTTTTCTATTCGTAACACCTTAAAAATATTATATACATTATCTGTTTCATAGATCCCAGGAGAAGTTTCATAAATGAATTCCTCTGTATCCGAATCTATTGCCTGCACCTTTGCTCCTTCCAGCAAAGCACCATTAAAATACATAGCAAATCGATATACATCAGCAGACTGCATACAAATCACAACATACAGTTCCCCTTCGATGACGCAATATCCGTCTTCTACACCTGTCTTTCCGTCTATCCGAATACCGCTATTATTTGCATATTCTTTCCAGTTAATTATCCCGTCTTGCAAAGCTATCGTTTCCCACTCCGTTCCTTGCCTAACTTCTATTGTGGAAACATCCTTTTTTTCGTAAAAATACGTACTGCAAACAATGGCTTTATCCAACACAACCGATTCAAACGATTGAAACGAAACCACCGGTTTCTCGACAGGAATTTTAATTTTATACATTTCTTTGTCAAACCATTGCATCCAAAGCACAATCGAGTCGCTTTGCGCATCACATGATATATTCAAAAATACCTTTTCTTCGGTATGGTCATAACCATGTTCTAAACGGTTCAGTCTTCCGCCTTCGTCTTCAATAAAGAATTCAGCCCACTGTTCTTCTCTTCCAAAATCTGTAATCGTTATATCCAAACTTTTACGCCCCAGCGAAAAACAGTTCCCATATGCTTTTCCGCCAGCCTCCAATTTTCCACGGAGCACGACCACTTTATCCCTTTCTAAATTGATCCGATCGTCAATTTTCCGCATAGTAAAAACCTGAAGTTCTCCCGCATACTCGCTGTCCGCCACAACATAAAACGTATCAATTTGTCCTTTTCGCTCCCTAAAAGAAATTGGAAACAATTTACCTTCCGAATCGGAAACCTGATATTCGGTTACACCCGTCATCATCTCCAGCCCCGAAAATTTTACAAGTCTTTTTCCTTTAGGCACAAGATATATTTTTTCAAAACGATAATTTCCGCCGTTTGAATTTAAGTTTGTTGTAAATGTTTCCGCACCCGGCGCACTGACCGTTACTCCGCGTTGTAATTGCTCTTCTGTAAATTCCCCAACATACACAGAACCGGATTTTTTAAGTTTTATCCCATCACATTCCGCCGTTATCTGACTCTGCGTCCAAACAATATCCAACGCCACCATTACTTTTTCCGATTCCACAAGCTGCGCTGTTTTTTTACAAGCGCCCGACTTTAATTCCGAAACATATACGGGAATATTGCACGTCTGATAACCTTCCGCGCTCACCGTTATTAAAAAATCCTTTTTCTTTTTGATCCGAACAACATACTCATGCCCTTCTCCTTCTACTTCCCCAAACGAGGATGTGACAAAAAAGCTTTCTGCTTTCGTTTCGACCGTAAGATATACCTTAGCTTCGGATCCTAAATCCGTATATCGGTTGCATCCGCTAAATACGCAAATGATACAGACAAAACATAGTATAAAAGACAAAAATCGAAATTTTCTCATTTTCTCTCCTATTTATCTTCAATAAGAATTTCCAGGATCGGTTTTCGCGTGACACCGATGCAGGCAATCCGACTGAACAGATACGCAATCAAAAAGCATAATCCGAGCGCAATGGCAAAAGCCAAACCAAAATACCAGAAATTCAACCGAATAACGACACCGTAAACCCATGTACTGTCCGCAAATGCCATATCTACCAGAAATTTAATCAGATAGGATATACCGCCCCCGAATATTAAAACCCATAAAATACACTTTCGGAACAGAATCAGAATTTCAACAAAATACAATCTTCTCAATACTGATTGCTGTGCCCCGATTGCACGCATCATTCCCAGATAATGACGCCTTGCCTGAACCGAATACTGAACCGAATTGTACAGGTTCAAAAGGGTGGCAAAAAATATGATCCCTCCAAAAACACAAAGAGCGGTAACCATATAACTTCCTACCTGGTCCAACAAAAGAAATTTTTGATAGGCTGAAGTGCAATAAGCCTCTTGCCCCGTAAAATAATCCATCCCAAGCCGCTTATATCCCGCATCGAGAATCGTTGCCGTTCTTTTGGCGCTTTTGTAGTCCTTGCATTGCACTGTATATGATACAGCATTGTGCATCAGCCCATCTTCCAATCTTACGTTTTGTTGATACGGTGAATAATATTCTCCCCCGGGTATTGAAGGGAAAAACATACCGTCTTTTATCGCCGCATCCCGCATACTCCTAAAACCTTCCGGATACGTGACCACTCTTGTAATAGAAGTATAACCGTTTTGCTCCGAAACATTGATGCGGATATAAGGCAAATATTTCCCTTCAAAAACATCCGTTTCCGAATAATAAGACTTCCCCGATATCCATAAATGCGAATCATTTTTTACTCGCTCATTTAAAAGATAATAATCTTCCGAAATTACGCCGACAATTTTAAAATCACGAAAATACTCCGACTGATAAGTTTCCTCGATCGTGCTCTCTGAAAAAACATTGTCCGGATCATTGTCGTTATCGATAAATGTATCACCTTTACTGTTACTCACCTGCGTTGTCAAGGTCAATTTTTTGCCCAACAGTTCTTGCGGAGTTTTGCCATATCGATACGCAAAGCGCTCTGAAACCAATATCTCTCCCTTTTCACTTTCCGAAAAGCCTTCCCCCGCAATCAAAAAGCTCTTTCCCTTTTTTTTGAGGTCCTCTATATATCCATTCGGAACAATATGTCCGCAACCATCGCCGTTCCCGATGATCTTGATCGATTCGTTTACTTCGTTTTGATTGCCGAACTCTCCGGTCTCATTCAGAAAAAATATCTCCTGACCGTTTAAATAAAATTTGTTTTGCGGCGAAGAAATATAAAAATATTCCTGACGAATAATCTCTTTAATATCTGACCCCACCTTCGATTGCAATTTATCCCGTTCTGTTTTTCCAAGCAACGACGTTTCATCGCCGACAATCGAATCGCCTACCATTCCGTCCTTTTGTTCTTTTTCGTGCACCGTTGTAACATAAAAAGAAGAAATATTGTGCGTTGAATTGATTGCCGCCGTCAGATCAAGATAAAACGAAAATGAGAAAAACAACACAGGTACGAGCATGATCAGCCCAAAAGAAAAACCTACTACCGTGTTACGTGTCGATTTTTTTCTGCTACGTGTGCTGATTTTTCCCAGATACCAATAATCCTTCCAACGCATCATTCCACCTCGCTGACCGTACTTATCACATCCTGCATTGCAATCTTTTTAAGACTCCCACGTGAAAACAATAGCGCAAATAACAAAAACGCAATCGCCGTTCCTATCGGTAAATAAAACGGCATTTCCGCAGTCACTTTGAAAGCAAATCCAAAGCCCGGCATTATTCCCGTAAACAGAGATTCGATCGCCTGACCGATCATCGGCAATATACCAAACGATAACAATACACCCGCTATTATGCCCG
>CASEFE010000082.1 GCA_949287105.1 uncultured Bacillota bacterium | reverse complement strand
TTCCAGAGCGGCCAAATGGATCAGACTGTAAATCTGACGTCACTGACTTCGGTAGTTCGAATCTACCTCTTCCCACCACCAAACGGCGATTCCCTATTCGGTATCGCCGTTTGTGTTATGATATAAAATAGTAAACAGAAACAGCAGGTTCACAATCTTTCACGAAAACCTTACGGATTTTTCGTAAAGAGTTTTACCCCTGTGCCCGACCGAAAAGCAAACTCCGTTTGCAGAGTTTCGGCAATATGTAACCTCTTTTCACTTTTTACAAAACAAATTATACTATTCGATTTGGTTTCTTATATTTTTTCGGAGGTAATATGAAAAAATTTTTAACTTGTCTTTTTATTAGTATTTTTTGCGCCTTCTTTATCGCAGGATGCTCATCCCCACTATCTGGTACTGAAGACAATTCCAATATTCAATCTAATGAAAAAGAAGAAAGTGAGATAGAATTACCGTCAAAGCATATTATCTCCTTAAACTCGGAAAATTATCTATTTTACTTTGATATCAGCTATAACACAACCGCAGGCGATTATGTAAAAACTTTCTGTACTATAAAAGGTTGCCTTTCTTACGCGTATTACAATAACGTCGTTTTTACTATTCAATATAATGGCACAGTGAATCCATCCCAACTCAAAATTGTATGCAACGCTGCAGGAAATGGCAACGGTTCTTTTTCTGGAAGAGACAATTATTCAATCGTTTCCGTTTCAGGAACAGTAACTTACTGGATTTAAATATATACTTTGAGCGTAATATAATGATGCCGAACGCAGTAAAAAGCACCTTAGTGCGAAGCAACAAAATATTTTCATGTTTTATTTCTCAAAACCTTTCTTCGAAAAATGTACATGAAAGAAAAGTCATTCCTGATTTCATGATGATACTTTTGTAAATTTAAAAAAGGACATAACTAAGCAAAAGAGATTCCTAAGACCTTCCCGAAAGCTCCAATCGATTTATTTTACCTATCATAAAAGTAATATAAGAAAAGTTTTTTGATTTACACACCACTTTTTTTCGCTGCAAAAAACACGGTTTTTGACCGTGTTTTTTTGTTTTGATTCGATTTACGTTGCTAACTTTCCACCACAAAAAACTCGTACGAACTCATCGTGATAAGGTTTTTTGTTTTAATTCAATTCACGCTCCCTTTGCACCACCAAACGGCGATTCCCAATCGGATATCGCCGTTTGTGTTGTAAAATAGGGTATTAAACAGAAATGGCAATTTCATGGTAGTTCGTGCAAGAATTACAACCTTATTTTGATGTACCTGGGCCACTGTTCTCCCGCAACGCGACGGTTTGCCTCCGCACCTACCGTCGAAAAGCACACGCTTCGGTAAAAATCATCGATCGCGATGCGAAAAAACAAGTTCCAACTCTTCCAATTTTAACATGACACTTTCAAGCCCTTCCATTGTGATGGTTCTTTCTTTTTTCATTCTGTATTTATAAAATCCACAACATTCCTTTGCCCCTACCGCTTTTTGCTTTTGTTCACAATATCCCGATTTTTCACGATAAAACCCACTTGCACCTTTCGTGTAAAACGTTTTGTAATATCTACACCCTGAACATTTACGACCTTTCTCTTTGTTTTCCATCACAAATTTTTTCCTTCATCTTCATTTTCCTGCATGATCTGATGAATTGCTGATAAATCTATCAAAATTTCATATAAAGTTCTTGAAACCGCCCGCTTGCAAAAATAAAGTCGACGTCTGTTTGTTTTCCAAAATTCACAAGAATCCTTGTTATTCACTATCTTATCATACTGTCTGCATATACCTTGTTTTGTACGCTCAAAACGATGCCCTCCTTTTGTATAATAGCCTTCAAAATTTCCACAATACAAACATTTTTTGTTGTTCTTTTCTCTTTCTTCTAACATTTTTTATCTCCTTTATACCCATAATGAGTATATTAATATTATACTACCCAAATTGGGTTGATAATACCCAATTTGGGTATAAATGCTATAATATACATAAGGAGATATTATGGAATTTAAAGATATTTTAAAGTCTGTACGCAAAGAAAAGGGTATGACGCAAAAAGATGTATATGAATTATTGAAAATCTCACCAAATGGTTATGCAAGTTGGGAACAAGGCAGAACTGAACCTGATATAAAATCCATCAAAAAACTCTGTAAGATTTTTGATGTAAGCGCCGATTATCTTCTAGGATTAGAGGATGAAACAGGCACAAAAATATAAAACTCTCAGCATTTATTAAATATGGAAAATCAATTTGCTGTTCGATTAAATGATTTTATAAAAGAAACCGGTTTAAGCAAAAGAAAATTTGCTGAAAAAGCAGGAATTTCGGCAATGAGTGTATCCGATTGGACTACGGGTAAAATTTTGCCAAATGCAGAAAGCATCTTTTTAATATGTAAAGCGTTTAATGTAAGCGCTGATTATTTATTAGGTTTGATCGATTGATTTTAATTATTTCATTTATCCACCCTTTCTATGTCAAAAGGGCCTTATCCGACAATAACGTGATAAGGTCCTTTGTTGTTAAAAAATTAAATTTTTTTATCAGACGAAAAAATTATACTAGTCTCTATTTTAGTTATTTAAAATTTTATCGCTTAATTCAATGATTGCTGATGCATATTTTTTTCTGCGGGATTTCAACATCGCACGGTAAATCATGTAATTGAACGACACCATCGCAATTCCGATTATACCTACAGCTATACCAACAATAAATAAGAATTCTGTTGCATTTGTTCCCATTACGATTGACATTCCTGTCCCAAGTATAAGTGCACCTATTATTCCAAACACATAGGCAAAAATGCTGGCAGGCCGTTTTACCTCTTTATCCAACTTTTGCAATTTATCAAAATCCGTTTCGGTATGTTCATCATATTGCGAGCGTATCTTTTCGATCTGTTTTTTTGTTTCCATAATAACCTCCCATCAGTCTAACTTATTTAAAAATTTATTGCCCAGTTTATTTATTTTTTTAACAATTTTGTATTATTAAAACAAATGAATTTCAACTACATTTTTGCACCTCCTCTTTATTACATGAACAGTATAACAAAACAATGTTTCAAAATTGTTCGGGAAATTTTGCATTTGGGTAAATGTTATGTAAAACTTATGTAAATAAAAAAGCGCGGATAAACCGCGCTTTTTTATTTTTCATTCTTCAAAAGTTCATCTGAAAGCCGCAAAATCTCTTTACTGTATTTTGCTTTATACTTTTTGCTACACAAGCAATAAACGGGAAAGGCTAATCCTATCATCACCAATCCCAACATTCCCGTCAGCACACCCCAAATGAAATTTTTCCACTCTATGATCATACTCAACCCAAAACCCAGAATCAGCGTACCGAAAACCCCGACCGTTATCGATATTGTTTTTGGAATTCTTTTTACTTTTTTATCAAGTAACTCCAATCTCTTCATTTTGTTTGCCGACGGATTGAATTCATATTCTCTTCGAATGCTTTCAATTCGCTTGCGCTTCTCTGCCGAAGGAGCAAAATAGGTATATTCAAATTTATCGCTGTTCTGCATTTTTATACTCCTTGCGCCTTTTTAACGACTGCAAAATCATAACGCCTCCCAACACAACCGCAGCAAGGCATACGACACCGCCTGTAATACCATTCAAAACGGTCATATCTTTACCGGTATCCGTTGCTGCAATCAATGTTACTTCCAGCGTAAGCATCGATACAAGAGCATCTACAAGATTGATATTCCTCAAACATTGCACCGCCTGATCGCAAAATCGCTTCGCTCGAAAGATATTTACAATTGCGAGTGTAAACTTATAAAAAGTATAAGCTGCCATGGCTATGGCGAGGATCATACCCGTTTCAGCATGACTTTCGTCCGTCACGATCTGCCTGACCGCAAAAATAAGCGCAATCTCCAAAACAAATAAAGCAATTCCGCAACCCATATACAGGTTTGTTTTTGCTGATTCCAAAGACCTCTCATCGTCTGCATATTTTATTTTGATTTTTCTGTTACAATACAAAATACTGCCGCGCAATATTCCCAACGACAAGTAATACGCCGTCATACAAAAATAAAACACGGAAAAATAACAGATTGCCGTAACTCCGTTTATGACTACATATGCCGTGTTTATGACAAAAGAAACAAGCGCATAAAAAATGGTACGCAAACCGTAATTGTCAATAAACTCTGCAACGTATTTTCTTTTTCGAAACCATTCCAAAACACAACGCTTTATTTTCGGAATTACGCGAATAAACGAACAAACCGAATAGGCAAGAGATATTGCCGCACATCCGTAAATCACATATACCCATATTCCAAAGCCATTTTCAAACAAAACAAGCAAAATCGATGCAGATATAAACCCTAATGTGCCTATAAACCAAAGCACCAAAAACCAAGCGGGCGGCTCTTTCAGATAAGATAAAAATTTTCCGCCTTTCGTCATATTAACCCCATTATTTGTGAAGAATTACGGTAAATTTACTGCCTTCACCGCGTTTGCTTTTTACAGATATTTCACCGCCCAATATATCTACAACTTTTTTTACCAGCGTAAGCCCCAGACCGTTCCCCTCCGTGGAATGCGAGGTATCGCCTTGATAAAATTTATCAAAAATACGCGCCCCCGTTTCGGAATCCATACCGATCCCTGTATCACGCACCGTAAACTCAATGGTTTTGCCACCTTCCTTCAAGGAAACAAAAATCGATCCGCCTTCGGGGGTGAATTTTATTGCATTGGAAAGAAGATTATTCCATACAATTTCCAGAAAACTCTCATCGGTACGCATCTGCACATCATCAATGTCGCAATCCAATAGAATATTTTTTTGATCAAAAACATCTACAAGTTCAAGCAATCTTTCGCGCAACAACTCCCCCACGTCAACCGTTTCAAACTCCGGAACAATCTCTTGATTCTCAAGTTTATTAAGCTTTAATATGTTGGTTATAAGATTCGTTAAACGTTTTGCGGCAATCACCAAAGTCTTTGTATATTCAACCCGAACATCGACAGGCAAATCGCCTTGCAACGCCGTCGCATAATTTTGAATGACCGTGAGCGGCGTTTTAATTTCATGAGAAACATTGGCAATAAAATCGCTCCGAAATACCTCTACCTTGGAAAGTTCCGCCGCCAACGTGTTGATATGTTCCATAATCGTATCAAATTCGTTGTAATTATCGATCGAATGACTGGGTTGAAGCCTCACCGAAAAATCTCCTTCGGCAATCCGCTGAACCCCATTCAGAATAGCTTCCACAGGTCTTTCGACGGTAAATTTTCTTCGTAAATAATCGATCAGTGTAAATATAAACGCAAGTACCACGATCACGGCAAGCATCACGCCTGCAATGACCAATTTGTTCTCTTGACTTTCAGTACTGACGGCACTATAAATCAACATACCGGCCGTAATGATGAGAGCCGTCATAAAAAAGAATCCGATATATCCGACCAATGAAACAAGTGCACCGCGTTTTTTCATCGCAACACCGCCTTGTATCCAAGCCCGCGAACGGTTACGATTTCAAATCCTTCGCATCCAGCCGTTTTTTCACGAAGCTTGACCATCAGAACATCCACGGTACGCGAAGTTGCAGAACTGTCAAAATCCCAAAATTCGTTCATTAACTGCGTACGCGTAAACGTACGCTTGGGGAAAGATAATAACTTAAATAAAATTTCAAATTCGCGAACAGTCAACGGCAACTCCTCGCTACCGTTATAAGCTGTATGCTCATCTTTATTCATGCGAAAACTGCCGACACTAAGCTCGCGGCTCCGTTCTATATTTGCACGCCGCAAAAGCGCCTTTACGCGCATAAGCAAGATTTCTATGTCAAAAGGTTTGACAAGATAATCATCGATACCCAGCTCAAAACCTCTCTTCATGGATAATTTATCGTCCAGCGCCGTTACAAAAAGAATCGGTATCTGACTGTCAAGTTCCCGTATTTTTTTTGCAAGCGAAAAACCATCGAGCTTCGGCATCATAACATCGGTGATGAGCATATCGTAAGCCTGTTCCTGCATCGCATTTAACGCTTCATCCCCATTTTCACAAGGTGCATATTCGTATCCGCTTGCCGTAAGCGAAGAACAAATCAGCGATCGAAGAGCTTTATCGTCTTCCGCAACAAGAATCTTTATCATGAACGAACCTCCTTGCGCTCATTATACAATATTTGCGTATATTTTTCCAGCCTTTCGTTCAGATCATCAAAAGTATTATACTTTGGCTATGTTTCAAAATCTTTACGCTAATGTTAAAGTTTTGTAAATTCGCGTTTCTTTCGCATTTGTATCTTGTAAACTCTAAATTTCCCGAAAAATCAAATTGCTGTTTTAGCTATAAATTATTCTTTATTAAAAAAGCGGCATAGATTTCCGCTATGCCGCCGACTTATTAAATTTGTTTTAATGTTTTTTCTTCTCACCGATCTTAGCCGATTTATTTGAAAACCTTGTCAAACTTTCCCGATCTTTTTGAAAATTTTACCTTGGTTTTCGATTTACGGCTTATATTTCCTCTAATTCCTCTAACATCTTTTTGATTTGTTCATTTTGTCCGCTTTTTAGTAAATCGATTATCTTTTGATACTTTTCTTTTCCGTCGTTGATCATTGCATTCAAAACAAAACTGAACGCACGCGTCGGTCGAATATAATTGTTCCCGAATACAGAGCCATAGTTTTCTTTGAATTCCTTTTTCGACATACAGTTGACCGCAAATGTTTCCAGGTTGAACAAGGCGTTATAATCTGCATCCGGATTTATGGCTTTTTCGGAAATATTTTTGTTCAAAGGACAAACTAACTGACAAATATTACATCCCAACACCTTATTGCCGATCGCGCGTCTGTCTTCATCCGATACCGAAACAGGCAATATTCCGTTTTGCCAGAATCGGATACAACGCTCTACACGAAAACCTTTCGCAGTCTGTGCGATTGCGCCTGTCGGGCAAAAGCGGATACATTTATCACAGTCTTCGCATACTTCTTCACTTGCAGCGATTTTTTCTTGTTTTTCCCGAAAAGATAAAATTTCTACGCAGAAAAAAGTTCCGAACGGCTTTACAAATACCAGCGTATTCCGAAGAAGGCTGCCTATTTTTTTTGAAACCATAAGCCCTTTATACGGCAACAGACAAGGGTACACTTGCACATTTTTTTCGGCAAAGGCACTTTTGACCCTCTCTTTGACCGAATACAGCGTCTGATATGCCGCATAATAACTATCTACAAATCCTATGGAACTGTTTTCTACAAGCAAAGGACGGTATGGCTTGAACAAATAAATATATTCTTCATCGATTTTATAAAAAACGCTTTCAAAATCATCAAATTGCTCTGTGGAGATTCCCGCCAAACTTTCATAAGAAACTACAAAAGATAATGTTTTAAGAATATTTTTCGCTTGTTCATACTCTTCCATAACAAACATTTCTCCTGTAAAATCGTTTTTTTCGCGCTTTCCTTAAAAACTTTAATTGGAAAACTGCGAATTGTAGAGATTGTAGTAAAATCCCCTCTTTTCCATCAATTCGGCATGCGTACCTTGTTCAATGACCGCTCCTCGGTTCATCACAAGAATTAAATCGGCATCTAAAATCGTCGAAAGCCGATGCGCCACGATAAATGATGTCCTGCCCGTCATGATCTTCTTAAATGCGCGCTGAATGCGCATCTCTGTCATCGTATCGATATTTGAAGTCGCTTCATCGAGTATCAGCATCGGCGGATCGGATAACATGACCCGCGCAATGCAAAGCAACTGCTTCTCCCCTTGCGAAAGACTTCTGTTTCCGCGCAGAACGGTATCGTACCCATTTTCTGTATTTCGGATAAAAAAGTCACAATAAGCTGCTTTCGCCGCCGCCTCGATTTCGGCACGAGTCGCGTTCTCATTGCCGTAAGCAATGTTCCATGCAATGCTCTCTTCAGCTAAAAAACTGTCCTGCAATACCATTCCGAACATCTTTCTGTATTCATCCAACGGAATCTTTTTCGCATCGACGCCGTCAATGTAAATTTTCCCCGCGTCAAGATCATAAAACCGCATCAGCAGATTGATCAATGTCGTCTTGCCGCAGCCCGTCGGCCCTACGATCGCCACTTTGCTTCCTGCCTTTACGGATACATTGAGGTCTTCAATGAGTTTCGTATCTTTACTGTACGAAAAGCAAGCGTGTTCGATCCTTATATCACCTTTTACAGACGCAAGATGGCAATCTCCGTCCGTGCGTTCCCCCTCTTCGTCGATCACTTCAAATACACGCGATGCCGATGCAAACGCACTTTGCAACTGCGTGACCACATTCGAAACTTCATTGAAAGGCTTGGTGTATTGGTTAGCATAACTCAAAAAAACCGACAGTTTTCCCACCGTAAAGCCGCCGAGAACAAGGCTGCCCAGATGAATTACTCCTCCGGATTCGGAACTCAAAATACAAAAGATTGCGCCTAAAACTCCCACAGCCGCATAGATCACCGCATTTACAAATCGCGTACTCGGATTAGTCAACGCCGAAAAATATTGCGCTCTCCAACCGACTTCGTACAATCGCGCGTCGATTTCTTCAAACTTTTTGCATGAATTTTCCTGTTCGTTGAAGAGGATAACCGTTTTTTGCCCGTCGATCATCTCTTTGGCGTGAGCCGCAAGCTGACCTTGCACCGCCACTTGTTTGCTGAAACTGCGAAACGTGCCCTTCGTTATAAACGATGCTACAAATAAAGAAAGCGGCGTTAATACCACGACAACCAACGCAATCACATAGTTGATCACAAACATGACGACCAATGTGATTAAAATCGTAATGACTCCCGTAAATAACTGCGACGCGCCCTGCAAAAGCCCATCGGAAATGACATCCACATCGTTGATGATCCGCGTCATTACATCGCCTTGCGAATGCGAATCAATATAACGTATTTTTGCAGCCGATAAACTATAAAATGCTTCGCGGCGCAAGTCGCACACCAGTTTATAACAGAGCGAATTGACACAGTTTCCGAGAAGCTTCTGCGAAAGTCCTGCCATCAATACACAGACAGCGAATCCCCCTGCCGTAATAAATACCGTTCGAAAATCCACCGCACCTGCACCGATCATCGCATCGATCGCTTGCCCATACAAAACCGGCCCGACAAGCACAAATCCGACATACAATAAACTCAGTATAAACGAACAAACCACATAAAATTTATACGGTCTGATATATTGAAGAAGGCGGCGAACAAGATTTCTTTTCATTTTCTGACCTTTCATTTTGCCGACCTCGCTTGCGAATCACATATTTCTGTATATAAGTCGCATGTTCCATACAACTCTTCATGCCTGCCCCTGCCAACGATCTTTCCGTCTTCCATCACAAAGATGACATCGGCATTGTGCAAGGAAGACGCGCGCTGCGAAACAAGAAATGTCGTAACACCCTTCAAAGATGCTATATTGGCCCGAAGTGCCGCGTCCGTCGCAAAATCCAATGCCGAACAGCTGTCATCCAAAATTAAAATTTTCGGATTTCCCACAACTGCGCGCGCAATCGTCAAACGCTGCCTTTGCCCGCCCGAAAAGTTTTTTCCGCTTTCAAAAACAGGCTGATCAAGCCCACCTTTTTCCATCACAAAGTCATAGGCACATGCAGTTTTCAATGCTTTTTCGTAATCCTCATCCGTCGCGTCATCCTTGCCCCATTGCAGATTGGATCGCACCGTACCCGAAAAAAGCCCGGCATTCTGCGGAACCACTCCGATCAATTTCCGCAATTCGAGCAGCGAATAGTCTCGCACATCATGCCCGAATATCTTTAATTCCCCCTCCGTTACGTCATACAACCGCGGCAACAGATTTACCAAGGTACTTTTTCCGCTTCCGGTTCCGCCGATGATACCTACCGTCGCTCCCGACGGAATACACATGCTGATCCCGTTTAAGGTATACCGATCATCCCCCGCATACGAAAAAGAAACTCCGTTCATCTCTACGGCGGGAGCCGAAAAATCCGCAACCGATTCCCCGCCGTCCTTAACAGAAGATTTCAAGTCGAATATTTCGCTGACACGATTCATCGAAGCGTGCGCCTTTGTAAACAACGACACCAAATTCGATATAACGATCAAGGCATTGAGAATTTGCGTCATATAATTGATGATGGCAATGATTTCTCCGCTCGTAAGCCCCGAACCTGTATCAACTTTATACCCGCTCCAAAATAATATCAACGCCACCCCGAAATTGATCAGGGCATACGTCAATGGATTGAGCCAGGCAGATATTTTTCCGATCCGCAAAGAATTTTCCAAAGTTACGTCCGCCGCATTGTCAAAACGGGCACGCTCTTTATCCCGACTTTGAAAAGCCCGCACTACACGCGCGCCTTCCAGATTTTCCCCCGTAATCTGCGTGAGTCGATCCAGGTTCTTCTGGTTACGCGTATAAAGCGGCACACTCTTTTTCATGATCACCCACAACACTGCCGATACCGCTACCGACGCCGCAAATACAACCAAACCGATCTGCCAGTCCAGTATCAGGCAGATCACAACCGAACAGATCGCAATAAACGGAGAACGAACCACCAAACGGATAATCATTGCAACGGCTGACTGCATCTGATTGACATCGTTTACCGTGCGCGTAAGCAACGACGCCGCGCCGACCTTATCCAATTCTCGCTGCGACAACGTATTGATGTGACGAAACAGCGCGTTCCGTACGTTCGTACCAAACCCCTGCGACGCAATGGATGCCGTTCGCTGACAAAAAATCGCACAGCCAAATCCGATCGCGCCCATTGCCAACATGACCGCTCCGCCCCACAATACATAGGAAATACCCCGGCCGCCTGTTACCCCTTTGTCGATAATATTTGCCATGACAAGCGGCACCAACAGCTCCAACGCCGCCTCGATCCATTTGGATAATGCGCCTAAAATACACTGCAATCTGTATTCACGTAAATACTGAAAATACCTTTTCACGTTTTCACTCGCTTTTAAAGATCAAATTCCTGAAAAATTTTTTGTTCGCCTTTTACAATCATATCGGAAATTTTGCTTTGTCTCTCTCGTCCGAAATATCTTTATACAAACCAAATTTTCCTTTTTATTGTAATATAAAATTTTATATTTGTCTACCAATGGCTCTTCTCCATTTCAAAATAATTTATAAAAGCCTTCTCCCTTTCTGAATTTTTTGATTCTGAAAAGATTTTTTTTACGTAAATAAATTTTCATGGCGCACATATAAAAACCCGCCAAACCGAATTTCCGGTTTGGCGGGTTAAATATTTTTATTTATTGTTCGTCTGCATCTTCACAAACAGTGTCTGTTTCCTTTTCTTCGTGCAATATACTTATCATCTTATTAAACTCTTCATCCATAGCGTCACGATCTTCTTTTGCGACTTTTTTACGAGTCAAGTAAGATACCAAAAACAGCGCCGCCGTCGCAAACAAAAATCCGGGGATGATTTCATATACCTGCACAAAGAAATCGCTCAGATAGACTAATCCGTACTTCCAAACGATCGTTGTTACCGCCCCCACTGCAATCGACGCAATCGCGCCGTATTTGTTGAGCTTTTTACTGTACAATGAGAAAAGTACAACCGGCCCGAACGCAGAACCAAGTCCGCCCCACGCATATTGTACCAAACGGAATATACTGCTATTTTCATCCAACGCAATAACAAATCCGATAACGGAGAGTATGAGAACGGTAATTCTTGCAACCCACATCAACTCTTTGTCTGTCGCTTCTTTTTTCTTTATCCGCTTTTTCAAAAGAGAGTACACGTCATTGCTGAAAGCCGTAGACGCAACGAGCAACTGACTGTCCGCCGTGGACATGATCGCCGCCAAAACGGCAGACAACATAATTCCGGATACGATTGCAGGGAATAACTTCTGCACCAACACGATAAAGATATTTTCCGAATTGGACAAATTTTCAATTACAAAAGCACCAAAGACACCAACAAATATACTCGCAAATAAAGTCAAGGTCGTCCAACACATGGCAATGATCATTGCTGGTTTGATCTGCTTAGCCTGTTTGATTGCCATAAATCGGACAATGATATGCGGCATTCCAAAATACCCGAGTCCCCACCCGAGAGCCGATATAATGCCGAGCCAGGTATACGAAGTTGCACTGCCGTCCGGGAACAAACGGAAAATTTCCGCCAAGGTTGTACCCAGATCAACGCGCTCAGCCCCGCTCAAATTTCCGTATATCATAAACGGAACTATTATAATGGTGAAAAACATCAAAATGCCTTGAAAAAAATCCGTCCAACTGACTGCCAAAAAGCCGCCGAGCAAGACATACGCGACAATAACCGCCACACCGATCAGCAACGCCCAAACATAGGGAATACCAAATACGGAATTAAAAAGGTTTGCACTGGCAGAAAACATCGATGCAGAATAAATGGTGAAAAACAGGCATATGACGATTGCCGAAATTACTTTTATTACATTCTTTTTATCTCGAAAGCGATTGCCGAGATAGCTGGAAATCGTAAGACTATTGGAGGATACTTCCGTATATACGCGCAGCCTTTTTGCCACCAACAACCAATTCAGCAATGTGCCGATCAAAAGCCCCAAAGCTGTAAAAATTGCCTCTTTCGAGCCTACTATCCCTGCATACGCAAGTCCGGGAAGCCCCGTCAGCAACCACCCGCTCATATCGGATGCCTGCGCACTCATCGCCGTAACCCAAGGATTGAGTTTCCTGCCGCCTAATACATAATCGGCATTTGTCATTTTACGCCTTGAAAAAACAAAACCGATCCCGACCATAAAAGTAAGATATAAAATAAATACGATGAGTATGGAAACCTGTCTTTCCGGCATATATCTTTTCTCCGATAATCTTACTATTTTTTGATTATATCAAATTTTCACGTTTTTCTCAACCGATTTCACCCAAATTTCGTATTACTAATGCTGAACTTTTAATTTTTAAAGTGCTGTGCTCAATAATGTTTTTACATCGAATTAAATACCTGCCACCATGCGCCGATCCATTTAAAAAATGGGATACGACGATCACGTGATTTTTATATCAAAATGTCGGGCGCGGCTCCATATATATGGAGCCGCGCCCGAAAAAGATTACTGCATAAACAGTTTCTTTATTTTTTATCGACAAATTTCAAAACTTCCTGATACAGTTTGTCCTTATCTGCCGTCGCCGTAAAACGGACTGCTTTATCACGCAATTTTGCAAGGCCCGCAGGCACTTTCATCGCCGTAGCAATATTCAGATGCTTGATCGCCTTGAACGAATCTTTGATATCGTTTCCCGTAATCGCATACATTACATCCTGCGGGAATTTGTATGGATTCGCCGTCGATACCACGACCATCGGGGCACTGTCCTTTTCGTGTTGCGCAATGTAATTGCCCGCCGCATACATCGCACATGCCGTATGCGTGTCCATCGGGTATTGGTATTCTTCAAAGAATTCATAAATGGTTTCCACCGTTTCATCTTCGCCGCAAAAATCCGCAAAGAATAACTGCTGAACCGCTGTCCGTTCCTCTTCGTACAATTCGTAATATCCTTCCCGCGCCAACTTTTCCATACGGAGACGCACGCGCGTCGGCTCCCTGCCCGAAATCTCAAACAGCAACCGTTCCAGATTGCTGGAAATCAGGATATCCATAGACGGAGACATGGTCTTATAAAATTCACGCCGCTTATCATAAACGCCCGTCTTGATAAAATCCGTCAAGATGTTATTTTTATTGGAAGCGCACACCAGTACTCCGACCGGCAAACCCATTCTTTTTGCATAATACGCGGCAAGTATATTGCCGAAATTCCCGGTAGGAACGGCAAAATTGACCTTTTCTCCCATTTCGATCTGCTCCGAAGAAACAAGATCAAGATACGCCGAAAAATAATATGCCACCTGCGGCAAAAGCCTGCCGATGTTGATGGAATTCGCCGAAGACAGGATATACCCCTTTTGCAACAGTTCTTCCTTGCATGCGTCGTTTGTAAAAATCGTCTTTACCGCAGACTGACAGGTATCAAAATTTCCGCGCACGGCAAGCACGTTCACATTCTTGCCCTCTTGCGTTGCCATCTGCAATTTCTGCATTTTGCTGACACCTTCACTCGGATAAAAGACCATGATCCTGATCCCGTCCGCGTTTTTGAACCCTTCCAGCGCCGCTTTGCCGGTATCCCCGCTCGTCGCCGTGAGAATCAGAACATCCTCTTTTATACCGCAAAGGTCGCATCCTTTTCGCAATAAATACGGCAATAACGTGAGAGCAAGATCTTTAAACGCACAGGTCGGACCATGAAACAGTTCGAGCATATACAATCCCGCGTCGATTTTCACAAGTGGTGCCGCATCTCCGTCTTCAAACTGCGCGTAAGCTTTTTCACAAGCACCCTGCAACTCATCAAAATCATACTCTTCCAAAAATTTATGCAGGATACAAGCCGTTCGCTCGGCATAACTCATCGAAAGCATCGCATCCATCTCTTCCGCTTTTACTGACGGAAAAACTTCCGGTACAAACAGACCTCCGTCCTTTGCAATGCCCTGCGCAATTGCCTGTGCGCCGGTTACACATTCCCCCCCTCTCGTACTGATGAATTTCATAGTTCCTCCTGCCGCCTTTTGCCAAAACGCGCAAAAACGCGCGCCGCTCTGCGGTGCGTTTCCGATTCAATCTATTCCGAATTTTTCTAAAAAGCCGTCTAAAAAATCGCTTTCAACACATGTGCCCTTCCCGCAAATTGCGGGAAGGGCCGCATATCTTTTACAAATATTTCGCTACAAACTCCGGCAATTCTTCTTTTGCACAGCTGCACGTGACATAAATGGTCAAACCATTCGTTTCACTAAGCCTTTCCAACATATAGTAAAACGCTGCCATGTCCTTGATTTCCTTGCCAGCGATCCGCGCTGCTCCGTCCACAAACAGATATTCATTATCGTTGTTCGCGGCCACTACGCCTTTCACAAATCCGCACAGCGCATCTTCGCCTGCGATCATATAGTCATTCGTATCGATAAAGCGAATATCTCTGTGAAGATCATACATGTAACGCTTGGTGTTGGTGATAAAGATCAAGTGCCCTTTGGCGTTGGCAACTTTGCCGTTAGCCTCGTCGATTAAAATCTTGGTTTTGCCTGTGCCTTTCGGTCCATAGATGATTTTGATCATTTTTGCCTCCATCGAATTTCTTTTTATCTATTTCTATTCTATACCATTTTTATGATAGTTTCAATAAAATTTCAAAAAATTTCAAAAAAATTTTTTGCTTTGCTTTCTCACTTCCCGCTCTTCAACCTGCCAAACGCCACAAATTCACGGTGCTTGTCATGATTGAGCTGACGGATCATGTTGTCAAGTTCGTCATCGCCCCAAATACTGTTCCGTCCCGCAGCATATTCCGCATCGATGATTTCCTTCATCTTGACAACCAACTCGTCGCGCTTGTCGATTTTATGATCGTCCGGAAGATAATAATAATCGTTGATCCAATAAGCAATGCCCGCAAGCCCGCTCGCATTGTTGATCGATACCCGCGCCGGACGATTGAGCACTTTGGCTGTATCGAATATATTGTAAATTTCAGGGTCTTTGAGCAAACCGTCCGCATGAATCCCTGCACGCGTTGCATTGAACGACCTTCCTACAAAAGGCGTGTTCGGCGGAATGATGATTCCCAACGCATCTTCAAAATACCGCGCAATGTCCGTGATCGCCGTAAAGTCCATCCCGTCGTCCGTACCGCGCAAAGACGCATATTCGATCGCCATCGCTTCCAACGGGCAGTTCCCCGTTCTCTCCCCGATGCCGAGCAAAGAACAGTTGACTGAACTTGCTCCGTACAACCATGCCGTCGTCGCATTGGTCACAACCTTATAAAAATCGTTATGACCATGCCACTCCAACATGGAAGAAGGCACTTCCGCATGATGGTGAAGCCCGTAAACCAACCCCTGTACGCTGCGCGGGACACTCGTTCCGGGATAATTGACACCGAATCCCATCGTGTCACACATACGCACTTTGATCGGGATTCCGCTTTCACGCGAAAGCTTCATCAATTCATTTGCAAACGGAACGACAAAACCATAAAAATCCGCACGCGTGATGTCTTCAAAATGGCACCGCGGCTTAATTCCGTACGAAAGCGCGCTTTTTACGATGCCCAGGTATTTATCCATAGCCTGCGCGCGCGTAAGATTCATTTTTTTGAAAATATGATAGTCACTGCAACTGACAAGAATTCCCGTTTCCGCAACGCCCGCTTCTTTGACCAGCTCGAAATCCTTCTCGTTTGCACGGATCCATGTGGTGATCTCCGGAAATTTATATCCCAGATCCTGGCATTCTTTGAGCGCGCGGCGGTCTTTTTCACTATATAAGAAAAATTCGCTCTGGCGTATAATTCCCTTTTTGCCGCCAAGCCGCGCCATGAGTTTATACATGTCCACGATCTGCTTGACCGTAAAAGGAGAAGTCGATTGCTGACCGTCACGGAATGTCGTATCTGTGATCCATATTTCCGAAGGCATGTCCATCGGCACATGCCGATAATTGAATACTACTTTCGGAATTTCATCGTACGGATAAATATCTCGGAATAATTCAGGTTCGGAAACATCCTGCAATTCATAGTGATATTTGTCCTCTTCCAAAAGATTTTTGCTTTTGTCAAAGTAAATCACGCTCAGAAAACCTCCTTGACAAACTCCTCGATACGATCCAGCCCCGTCGCTATATCTTCTTTGGAAATGGCATACGAAAGCCGTACGCATTCGTCATCGCCGAACGCAATTCCCGGTACGACCGCAACTCCTTTTTCCAAAAGCATGTCCGCCACATCCATCGAACCGCCGATTTTTCTGCCGTTAAAGCGCTTTCCGTACAATTTGTTCACGACCAACATGATATAAAAAGCTCCGTCCGGCTCGATACAGCTCAGCCCGTCGATCGCGCGGATCCGCTCGATCATGAATTTGCGACGGTCATTAAAGACTTCCCGCATTTTGTCAAGCTCTTCTTCACTTCCGCTGAGCGCCGCCAGCGTAGCATACTGCGATATACTCGTAGGATTGCTCGTGGCATGGCTCTGAAACGAATCGATTGCTTTGGCAACTTCCTTCGGTGCAGCCAGCCAGCCGATTCGCCAACCCGTCATCGCATACGTTTTGGATACGCCGTTGATGACGACCGTTCTCTCTTTCAGCGCTTCGCTGCATCCGGCAATGGAAAAATGCTTCACTCCGTCATAGATGAGCTTGGAATAAATTTCATCGGATATAACCCAGATTCCCGCTTCTTCCACAACTTTGCCGATCGCACGGATCTCTTCTTCGGTATACACTGCACCCGTCGGATTGGAAGGAGAATTGAAAATAAGCACTTTCGTCTTCGGCGTGATCGCTCTGCGAATATCTTCGGGGCTGATTTTGAAATGATTTTCTTTATGTCCTTCGATAAACACGCTCTTTCCGCCGCACACCTTCACGACTTCCGGATATGTAAGCCAGTACGGAGAAGGAATCAGAACTTCATCCCCCTCTTCCACGAGAGCAAACATAGCATTGAAAATGGAATGCTTCGCACCGGAGGACACGATGATCTGCGAAGGATCATACACCAACCCCTGCTCTTTCAGAAATTGCTCCGCAATTTTCTTGCGCAATGAAGGTAATCCCGACGAAGGCGTATATTTTGTAAATCCTTTGTCAAGCGCGTCTTTGGCGGCATCGATGATGTGCTGCGGCGTATTGAAATCGGGCTCCCCCGCTCCAAAACCGATGACGGACTTCCCCTCCGCCTTCATCGCTTTTGCTTTCGCCGTAATGGCAAGTGTCAGGGAAGGCGATATCGCCGAAATCCTTTTTGTGATGCTCATATGTGAATACCTCAAAGAAAAATTTTTTTCGTTTTAATGCCCGCTTCGCGTACCTTATTGGCACGCGGCGAATTTTATTCTTCCGCAGTAGACAACTGTGCTTCTCTGTCCGCTATGGCCAGCCCTTCCAGCATGTCACTGATATCCCCCATCATAAAAGTATCCAGCGAATACAGCGTCAGGCCGATGCGATGATCCGTTACACGGTTCTGCGGGAAATTATAAGTGCGGATCCGCTCGCTCCGATCCCCTGTACCGATCTGACTTTTTCGATTTTCTGCATAATCGCTTTGATATTTTGTGTTGTAATAATCGTAAAGACGGCTCTTCAATACCTTCATAGCCTTCTCTCGGTTCTTGATCTGCGACCGCTCATCCTGACAGGTCACAACGATCCCCGTAGGCAAATGCGTGATCCGTATACAGCTTTCCGTCTTATTGATATGCTGGCCACCCGCACCGCCCGATCGATAAGTATCGATTTTCAGGTCTTTATCGTTGATCTCTACTTCCACGTCTTCCGCTTCCGGCAATACCGCCACCGTTACCGTAGAGGTGTGCACTCTGCCCTGCGATTCCGTTTCCGGAACACGCTGTACCCGATGCACGCCGCTTTCATATTTGAGCTTACTGTATACCCCCTTCCCCGATACAGAAAATACGACTTCTTTCATTCCGCCCAACTCCGTTTCGTTCAGGTCGATGATTTCCGTCTTCCAACGCATCGTTTCGGCGTAGTGGCAATACATTCTGTATAGTTCCGCGGCAAACAGGCTCGCCTCTTCGCCGCCTGCTCCGCCTCGGATCTCCATAACGACGCTCCGTTCGTCATTTTTATCCTTCGGCAACAACAATATCCGCAACTGCCCGTGTATCTCGGCGAGCTTTTCCTTGCAGGAATACCCCTCTTCGAGCAACAGATCCTTCATTTCACGGTCCGTTTCCGCTTCTGCCGCGGCAAACGATTCGTTCATCTCTTTTTCCGTCTTTTTATATTCGAGATACTTCTCCGCCGTTTCCGCTACGTCCGCATGTTCCTTGGCACACTGCGTCCATCGCTCCGGCTGTGCGATTATTTCCGGATCCGCCATTTCTTCGGAAAGCCGATTGTATTTTTCCAATATCTCATCTAACTTTTTCAGCATATGCCCTACTTTCAGAAATTTCTTTGCCGACCTGCCTTACAGCACTGCCCGCACATATCGCTCTACATCATTCAGATCCCGCGATACCATCGTATAGTCAAATTTGTGGAAAAGCCGAACAATATCCTGCGCCTGGCCCGCCCCGCATTCCATCAGCAGCGTACCGCCTCGCACAAGATGCTTCGGCGCTTCCGCCGCCAATCTGCGATAAAAATCCAATCCGTCTTCCCCGCCGTCCAGCGCCAACAAAGGTTCATGATCCTTTACTTCCCGCTGCAACGTCTTCAAATCCTCTTTCTTTATATACGGAGGATTGCACACGATGATATTGAACTTTCCTTTTACCTTCGCAAACAGATCGCTCTCTATAAATTTAATATCTGTACCGTTTGTCTTGGCATTTTCCGCCGCAAGCTCCAATGCCGCACCGCTGATGTCCGCCGCCGCTACCGTCACGTTCTTCTCTTTCGCTTCCCGCGCGATCGCGATCGCAATACATCCGCTTCCCGTACAAAGATCCAGTATTTTGTCGCCTTCTTCCACCGTCTTGATCGCCAGCTCCGCAAGCTGTTCGGTCTCCGGCCGCGGGATCAGCACCCGCTCATCCACTTTGATCCTGTATCCGTAAAATTCCGTGTTTCCGAGAATATACCAAAGCGGACGCCCCGTAAGCCGTTCCCCCGCGATCGCATCCAGCGCTCGAACTTCACTCGGAACAAGCAATACGTCCGTTTCGGAAAGCCTGCTGCGCGATATACCCGTCTTGACCGCTACAAGCCATTCGGCATCGCTTTCATCGATCCCGTTCTGCGCAAACAGCGACTTCAGCTCTTCCGTATACTTCTTTACCGATTTC
>CASEFE010000081.1 GCA_949287105.1 uncultured Bacillota bacterium | reverse complement strand
CCAAATCCGGAATATAAAACCTTCCCGGAATATTCGAAACCGTAATCGTAAGATACGATTCCTTCCGATTCGAACGGCACAAATCGCGTTGCACTTTTTTCATTCGATTCAATGGGAGATTTTATTCTGTATCTCATGCCCACCTCCGCATTTTCATCCGACCGCCCCTTTCACGGCAGGCACAAGCGATCGCGTCGCGGTAACGCCTGTCCAGCAAGGACGCCGCATCGAGCATTCCGCTCATCAAAGCGTATTCACAGGCTGTGCCCAACGCCAGCACACGCTCCCCCGCACGCCCGGAAATAGACGGCTCGTCATCCTCTTCCTTCACGGCAGGACGATAAGAATACGTGACGACCGCCTTCCCTGCACGTACACGCAAGCCTTCTTCGACCAGCGAAAAAGACAGCTTTTCCCCCGCTTCGTTAAAAACAGAAAACACTTCCAATGGCGCAGCCGTAAAAGCCGTAAAGGGAATCATTCCATCCGATTCGAGCATCTCTGTGCGTTTAAGCGGAAGATAATCGAGCGCGATTTCATTCTCTGTAAGATTATAACAGCGAAGAAGTGTTTCCCCTTCGCGCTCGGCCGCCGCCGTATCAGCGGCAATACCTTTATTCAAAAAATCAGCGACGTCGCGCCTGCCGCATAATTCCGCCGCCAACGACATGATTTGTTTAACTTTCATATTTCCTCCGATCCTTCGATTTTTACGCCCGTTAGCCGTTTCAGGGGAGAAACCCCTCGCACTTTCAATAAAAATGCGATATTTTCTCCCCCTCTCACACCCCGTCGGCTAAGCCGACCGTCCGACGATGCGCACCATAGGCTCTTGCGCATCTGATTGCTTTTATTCTTCGTCAATACCGCTCAGCATCGCCTGACCGCAAGGACGCGTACAAATCAGGTCAGCATATTTTACAAGCGTTGCCGTATACAAAGGCTTTCCGGGTACCTGACGCAAAACTTTTCCGTCATCCCCTTCCAGCCACTTCCAGTCGCACAACTGGTGCAACGTAAAGTCAGCCGTATTTAAAAGATACATCGTTCCGTCCGGGCAGAATCTGTCTGCAACGACCGGAATTCCGTTGTATGTGATGGTCTTATAACCGCCAGCCAACTCTGCCATGTCGTTGTTGACGCGCGAAGTCGACAAAAGCTTTTGCAATGCACGTTTTACTCCCCAGCTGCAAACAATGAAATCGACACGGCTGCCCGCAGTCTCCTCCAATTTATCGATGGCCTTCTGAATGACAGTTTCACTCAACGCCCCGACTTCCGACTGCATATAAGGGATCATCCATTTATGTGTCGCGCGGTCAAGTCCGTAAAGGCTCCCCGTATCCTTGAAAATCGCGCCCAAGCCCGTCAGTTCAAGATTGTAAGATCCCTGCACGCACAAAACATTGGTTTCGGCGACGCCCGAAAGTTCACCGCCCGAAAGAGTGATCGTTTTTTTGTCGCGATCGACAGCAATTACGCGCCTGCCCGTGGCACCCGAAACGGCAGCACCCACATTGGTGAGAACGTCCACCGTCATGCCTTCTATGACATTTTTTACCGTATCCACAGTGACCGTAGTGCCGCTGACCGACGCTACCGTACAGAGCACGCCGCTGCCGTCTCCGAACAGCATCCGCCCGAAATTAAAGGAAGAAGAACGGATCAGGCCTTCCATTTCCGCCGTAAGCAGATTGACAAAGGCGCCCGCATTGTTTTCGGAAGCGCGGACCGCTTTGTCGCTGATCTCCACCGTTCCGTACAGATTTTTGAGCGTCGTCACAAACTGTTCGTAATTATTGCCAGCCGCCGCGGGAAGAGCACCTTCCTCGGTGCCGGCACCGACACCCCCGTTGACTCCGTACTGTGCTAACCTTCTGATTTCTTTTCCCCAGACGTCTGCCGTCGATTGTTTGATTTTGGCAAGAAACGGATTCACTTCCGTATTCAGCTGCTGCGAAACAGCCCCAAGATAATAACTTTTTAATGCGCTGTCTGCGCTGCTCATTGTTACCATAGAACCGATTGAATCTCCTTAAAATGTAATTTTGAATGCAAATTTTTGCATTCCCTGAACGGCGGCAAAGAAATCATTCCGATTTTTTGAACATTGCCGCCGCAAGCGCGCCCGCTTCTTCCAGCGTTCGCACCGCCTGCGCGGGAGCAGCCGTAAAAGTACCGCCCTCCGCCATCAGATAGGGCGGGCGCTCTTTGGAAAGGTACGCGTTGACCGCGCGTTCTACCTCCCTTTGAAACTGCTCGCCATCTGCGCGCCCCGTTTCCGCTTGTACCTCGGGCGCCGGCGCGCTCCCTTTGCCCTCCAATTCGCGAAGACGCTGACTGCGGCGGGTAAATTCAGCTTCCAGCGAATTGTACGCGCTGAGAAGGGCATCCGCGCTCTTAAATTTACCGAACGTCGCTGCCGCGCCTTCCTTTTCCTGAGCCTCCGCTCCTTGCGCCGTCTCTCTTTCCGTGTTCTCCTTCTCCAACTTTTTGTCCTCCCTTTTGAAATTTTTGAGCAATCTTTCCCGCTCTTTACACGGAGAATGCCCGTTTTTGCGATACCGAAAATTTCAAAACATGTGCTGCGCTTTCCGGCACAAAAGCCGCCTGCCCGTCCGCGAAAGCAATCTTGCCGCATCTTTCACGGCGGCACTTTCGGCTGCACACGTCCGCATTAAACGGAATCGCCCTTTGTTCCCTCTCGCACAGGCTCGCCGGAATTTTGCGTCTGCCTCGCTTTTTCCCGCTCTTGCGCTTCGTGCGATTTTATATGTGAAACGAAACGTTCCTTTGCCCCTTCTTTCGCACTTTTGAATTCGTCCGAAAGGAGAAACCGCGTATGTTCGGCAACGTGCGCATCGTCGTCGTCATACCAGTCTGTCGGCACCTCTTCGGTCATCAGCCGCAAATTCTCTTCTGCCGCTTTATCCGTGTGCATCGCGGTAATGCCGCGCGCATTTTCCAATCCGCCGAAGCCGAGCGCATCCAGAACTTTCTCTTTGGTCTGCACCGGAACGTTTCCGTTTTCGTCCTCCAAAATCCCCAATTTATACAATTCGTAAATGAGCGAACGCCGTTCCGAAGGCGAATTCATGTTTTCAGAATCTGCCTCGAACACAACGTCGTCCGAAGAAATATCCGCCGAAGAAAAATAATACATTTTTACTTTCTTTCCGTCGCCCGTCATTCGCATAAGCCGCTTCTCGCCCGCAAATTGTTTCATCAGCCGTAAAACATGTCTGCCCACCTTTTTAATGGCTCGCCGTATACTGTCCGTCGTCACGGAAAGGCGGGTATCGTCGAGATCGATCAACAATTGAAGGCCCGTTGCACTCGATACGTTGGTGCGGTTTTGTGTCGATGAACTGATTTCGCTGACGCCGCTGATAAGAATAAACTCATCGAGAAGCCGTTCTTCTTCCGTCTGAAAATCATACGGCAAAGAATCGGCGCCCAGCATTTTCGGAGGCGTCGCTCCTTGTCGATATACAAGGACTTTGCCGGGCTGCAATCCCTCTTCGATCAGTTCTTCCGTATCCACGGATCCGTCTTCTACGGCAAGAACTCCCATCGTAAGCCGATTCAAAAATTCATGCTTCCTGTTTTTCAGCGCATTGAACGCCCGCTGTACGGGAATCATCCGATCGATCACGCTCGCCCCGAAAAACGCTCCCGAAAGACTCAAAGCACACTGTTTGACAAACGGATATCCGCGACTCCCCCCTTCTCCGTTCCGATAAGGGAGATCTCCGTTATGCGCCAACTTATCGCCGGCCACGACGATCAGCCGCCCGTTCGGAAAATCGGCACACGGTTTTTGATAATATTCGATCACCAATTCACTGTCGCGCACAACATTTTTTGCGCTCATTCCCGCACCGCCGGCAAAATTAGAGGCCGCCGAATAAGGCGCAAACGAAAATTCACCGATATCGCGCCCCGCAAGCCGTATGCCGTACCGCGCATAAATTTCAGATACCGGGACCGCCTTCGCATGAATGATACTGCCCTGGTCTTCCACCTTTTCACACCCGAGATTTTCCGGATAAATTTCAAAAGGCGAAAGCGCCACAATGCGCACCGTTCCTTCCGTGCCTGCGCCCTCACTCCACAAAACCTTGTAAAAGGACGTACCGCATGTTTCGCTCCATACGGTTGCACGGGCAACCACTTCGTCGAACGAACACTCCTCACAGATCGACTGCAACACCCCCGTACAGACTTTGGCCGTATACAGATCGCTTTCCTCTCCCGTCGCCGCCCGTACCGTCATCACCGGCCGCACCCGCGAAAGCTTGGCAAGCCGCGTATCGATGGTCGGCGCAATATGATTGAAAACCCGCCTGTATTGCCAATAAAAGCGCGGTTCTTCCTCTTCGATCTCACCCGCAGGATTGATATGACAATATTGATTTCCCGAAAGAAAATTCATATTGAGCTCCCAACCCCGTTCCAGAAAACGCCGCTCCGCCATCCGCCGCTCAAATTCTTCCCGGATCTCCTTTACGATCCGTTCTTCCAATTTTTTTTGCGCCTCCGGATTTTTTGGAGCCCCTTTGGTCGTTTCGCTTTCTTTTTCCAATTTTTTATTCAATTTTGAACCTCCTTCAACATTCGCAAAAGCCGCTCTTTTTCCTGCGCAAGCTGTTCGTCGCTCATTTCCCGCAAAGAGGGCTGTTCGCCCATCAGAATTTTTGCCGCCTGAATATCCGGCGGAACCGATTTTTTTGTCACTTTGCGTTTGAGTAGCACCGCCTCTCCGTCCGTAAAACCGTATTCTTCGACGATTTCATCCGTCTCATAGCCGAGTGCCTTTTTTTCCAACGCATTCCGAACTTTGCTGTCGTCCACTCTCCTGTCCTCATTCAAAATCTTTCTATCTGTCCGAACGAAACCGCGAAATTTTTCTTGCCAGCCGCATTTTATCTTTCTGTACGGCCGTAAGTTCGGGCATTGGCGCCGTGTTTTTCGGCTTCGTCATCAGATAATACCTTAATTCGTCCAGCGCATGATCATCCCGCTTTTTCGGTACGTCGCCGTCCCCCCAGAAATACCCCTTGATTTCACGAATCATATGCACACATCCCGCAAAAATGTAAAGCTTCGGTTTTCCGTTCTCTCCTTTGAGATAATTTTTTACCCGCGCGATCCCCGCAAAAAGATCCTTGTTCACGTTCGCATTCACATTGATGCCGCATTCGTAAAACAGCTCGCTCACGCTCTTGGAGGAAGCCAATGTGCGCTGATTTGCCGCCGAATCGATCAGCGCGCAAAGTCTGCCCTGAAAATCCGTATGCCATCCCAACCGCGCGCTGATGTTTTTGATTTTGTCCGCATGATACCCGACATCTTTTTTTGCCTCGTAATGCTCCGCTACCACGTACACGTTCCCGTCGTAATCCACACAATACCAATGCGCGGACAGCGGATTGTTGAGCCCCGGGTCAATGGATATCATATCCTGCCATTCGAACGGAATGGGAAAAGGCTCAATTACATGAATACGTTCATCAAATTCCGGGTACACCAGCCCCTCGTTGACACAAAATTTCCCGAATCGGCGGCTCTCCAATTCCTTCTCGTCCATCACCTGCGTAAGCAGCGCGATCTCGCTCTTTTTCAAAAAAGGATTGTCCGCCCATTCCATAAATTCGTACCATACTTCGGGATTATTCCGCTTGTTCATGTAGATCTCATCAAATAAAAAAGTAAGCCCTTTCAGCGGCGTCATCGTGCCGAATATGTCACCTTTTTTATCCATGACTCGCATGACGCATTCGCGGTATACGTCTTCCGGCGGTTCTTCGTCAAACCACACAAAGTCAAGCGATGTGCCCTGAAATTTTTCCCTGCCCTGATCACAGCTCTTAAATCCGATAACGGATATCCCCCCGAATACATTGCGTACCCGGATCTGATCGATCACTCCCGACGGCGATCCCTTTTTTCCGGACAACATAACGACGTCCTCGATCCAATCGGGAGAAAGATATTGCAGAATTTTCTTTTGCGCTACATCGCGCTGGACCTGTTGCGAAAGCGAAACCACCCACCCGAATACGTTTTTCTTGTTTTTTCGGTAAGGATGGATCCCGCGTACCATGTACACACATTCCGCCGCGCCGCATTCCGTTTTTCCGCTTCGGTTGCCTCCGAATACCCATCGATTGCGCCGCCTGCATTTATGAAACGCAATCTGTTTTTTGTGCTTTTTTCGGCCGACGTTATAATGTGCAAGCGCATTTTCCGCGTGGCGTCGCGCTTGTTCCCCTTCCAGCTCCAAAATCCTTTGCACGATCTGTCGTTCCGTCATGTTCCGTCACCCGAATTTTTTTCCTTCCTCTCTTTGCCCGAATAATATTGCATCGCATCCTCCTTTCGTTTCAAAGTCGTTTGCTCGGCAATCCTTGTTACCTTTGGCCGAAAACGGAACACCTGCGCCGAAGTTGTTCCGCGAATTTATCCTACCATGGCTTTTCGCAAAAAGAAAGCTTGCCTGTCAAACTTTCTTTTAATTCTTCAAATTTTTTGAAAATCTTTTGTTTTCTCGTTTTCACACGAATCCGCTCCGATTCCATACAAAAAGCGGGATCGCAGCCCGAATGGCTGCAATCCCGCTTTTTATTGTAAAATCTTTCTCTTTGCGTAATTGTAAAAAATTCTTGTCTTTGCCTATATCGTCTGCCGAACAGACGGATGCCCGGCAATAAACTGCACGGCTTTATCATCCGTGCGCCATTGTCCTTCGTGGCCGTGATTGGTATACACCACCATTTCTTTTCGGCAGGTAAGTTTATTGTATGCCGCAAACTGCGTAGACGGCGGACAGACAGGATCTAACAATCCCGTAAACCAAAGTGTATCCGCCTGCACGCGCGGAGCAAAATTTTGAATATCAATGTATCCGAGCGTATTCCACATACGCTCCCGCTCTTCCCCTTCACAAGGACAAAAATTCCGCAAATAATCGTTTAATTCGTAGTATGCATTTGCCATCAGATCCATTTCATACAATCTCTTGTAATCGCTGAGAAAAGGATAATCCACGGCAATTGCCCGAATTTGAGGACAAAGCGCCGCACATACAAGAGAAAGCCCTCCGCCCTGCGATCCGCCGCGCGCATACATTCTCTTTTCATCACAATACGGCATGGATTTTACAATATCCACAAGCCGTACAATGTCCAAAAATACATCCTTATAATACAGATTTTCTCTTCCTTCGGAAAGCCCCCTTACGATCAACCCCGTTTGACCTAACAAGCCGCGGTATCCCTTGTCGTCCGATTTTCCCATCTGACTGCGGCAATTCATCGAAACCGCCGCAAATCCCAGCGCGTTCCAATAAAAGGTTGCGCATACCGGCCCGATATCTCCGCCCTTTCCGTGAAAATTAAACACCACCGGCAACTTCCCTTTTCGGTCCGGCCTCGTGATCCGCGCGTTGATGCAGGAACCGTCCGGCGCGTAAAAATTCAACTCTTCGACAATGATCCCTTCCGCGGCATATTGTTGGCGTATCACTTCGTATTTTCCGTCAAAGCGGTGTATCTTTTCCAGTTCGCCGTCCCAAAACGCATCGAAATCGATCGGCTTCGGTGTTGTCCCACGATATTTTTTCAATTCTTCCAACGGCATGTCCAATACAGGCATATTTTTCATTCTCTCCCGTTTTTTCTGTTATTATAGTATAAATGATTTACCATGACAACTGTTGCAAGATGCTTTTTGCAAAATTTTTTGCGCCCGTCAAGCAAAATTTAATGAACCGGACAATGTTCCATTTCTACTTTTAAATTCTTATAGCTTTGAAAAGAAACATTAAATCCGACAGGTTTTCAAAAAAGGAAAAGAAAAACGCAAGAAAGCTACACGAATTACTGTCCTCTGCATCAAAGCAAGGATATGGATGATTTGTTCAAAATATATTTTCTTTAAGACAAGATGATATTTTTGAATAAAAAAGAGCCGCAACCCTATCGGGCTGCGGCTCTTTTTTATCATTTTACTTTTGAAGAAAATTTTTATACAACAAAGCGTCGATTTCAGCTTTTTACTCTTTGATCCAGCGGATCTCCATAGGCCGCAACGTCAATGTCTGTTTTTTGCCGTTGACATCATAAAAATCTGTCACCTGTTCTTCGCGGCTGTTGTTGACAACTGCATATTTTTTACTGGTAGGATAATAGTTGCACTCGGTATTTACGTTGCTTGCGTATGCTCTGTTGAGATCTTTATGCGCCGTCCACACCATCGCTTTGTACAAAAGCCGCGCGTTGTCGAACGAATACGGGATACCAGTGATATAAAAGCTTCTTCCTTTCCCGTAATCGTTGACAGCCATTTTCACTTCACCGACATTCATGTTCCGCTTAAAGCGATCGGAGAACACAATATCCAACACCTTTGCACCTTTCAAAGCATAAATGTTCTTTTTATCCTCGCCGTAATCCACATTCCGGATGCCTTCGGTGATTTCATGTGCCTGTTTTTCAATATTATATTTGTCTTCCGAAAGCGTAAAGCCGATCTCTTCGTCTACGCCGAGAACATCCGCAAGCTGAAAATATCTGTCGTTCTGCAAAACGGCCGTCGGCTCCCCGACACCGATAAATCCGCCGCCGTTGTAAACAAATTCACGAACGCTCGTCAATACACGCTCATCCAGCCAATATTCCCCGCCGGAAAATGCCGTGTTCGCATCGCCGACGTTAATGATGACATCAATATCTTTCGGAACACCGTTTTTGATGTCTTCAAAGGACAAAAATTCTACCGCAACAGGAAGCCCGCTCAGTGCCTCCAAAACGCCCTGATAGGAATATATAGACTGATACCAAAGTTCATGCGCGACCATGTGGCTCATCCAACTGCGTTTTTTGCCCCATGCGTTGAGAAGAGCAACTTTTAACGTGCAATACGGAGTTTTGTTGTCAATGGCGTCATAAATAGTACGAAATTCATCGGCGATCTCCGCTACGCGATCCACAAACTTCGGAAATTTTGCAGCCAACGAAAGATATCCGCCGAAGCCCATACGATCGAGAGGCTTACGCATCATTGCACGGCGTGCCGTCAGCCAGTTTCTGTTCAGTTCCGCCACTGCGTTATCCTCATTCCCTTCAAAGAATGTATCGGGGAAGAAATAGGGCAAAAATCTGCCTTCATGATATCTGACGTGCGGAATCTCCGAGAGCATACGCACCGTAACGCCGCCCCCGACACTGCCGACCACCGCATCCAGATGCATGTCCTTAAAATGATCGCCGTACGGTTCCGATCCGATCCAGTCATCGCCAAGGAACATCATCGCCTCTTTGCCGTTCTTATGGCAAATATCGACCAGTTCCCCCACCGTCTTACTGACAAATTTCTCGATAAATTCCATGTATTGCAAAAATTTACCCGTAGGAATTCGGAATGCATTGTTGTAACAGCCGCCGTCAACAAAATCTTCGGCACGAAGATGAATCCCCGTTTCTTTTTCAAACGCATCCATCAAAACGGGATTGGCCGTCTGCGCATACCCGAACCATTCTACAAATTTTTCCTTTCCCAACTGGTTGAAAATCAGCGCAAACTGATAAAGAAACGTCGTAAAACGCACAACATCCGTTTCGGGATTTTCATCGCACCACTTTTGCATATGCTCTTTTATATATTCTTTCGTGGCAGGAAACGCAGGATCGTACGTCAACTGCTTTTCACAAGTCCAGTTGTTGGTCAGATAATTGTATATCTGCACGGGATGCCAAGTTACCCGTGCCATAAAGGTGACAGTGTATTCGTGCATCCGCACGGCATTTTTGACGGTCACCGTATGGCTCGCCTGATCTACCGTCCAATCGGTGATAAGTTCTCCCGTCGTGCGGTCAATGACCTCCCAGCGATGCAGATTTGTATAATCGGGCGCAAATTCATCGGCAAGATAACTCTTCATGAATTCGATCTTCACCGTAGAGCTTTCTGCCAGCGTCCGATCGCTCAAAAGAAAAATCCTCTGCGCCTCTTCGGGATGCTTTCTCGCAAAATCATTGTCTCCGCGGACAACAAAATACGTATTGTATACTTTTCCGAATTCCCGCGCATTCTTCGGCAACCTTGTACCGTCACAGTCACGGACCGCATCGGCTCCCCATTTTGCCGCAATCTCCCGCGTACCTTCAACAAAACTTTCGTCTGTAGGAATGGTAAATCTGCCTTTTTTCATTTCGATTTCTCCTTTTTGGTGCAGGCCTGTCTTTCACCGCTTTCGTGGCATTTCTCCGCGCTTTCCCGCTGCCCCTTTTCAACGATCGGCGTCACCCCTGCCCTTTTTCATTATCATTATAACACAGAGTTTTGCCGAATTATATAATTATTATGCTGAATATTATAATTATTCTGCTGATTTGCTTGACGATCTTTGTTCCTGACCTTATAATAACCTCTGCCAAGGAGAAAAAATTATGCATAAAAGGATCGCCTTTCCCAAAAGTACTTTAAATACCATTCCGGACCTTGTCACCCTCACGTTTGCCACATTTGACAGTGAGTCGCGTTCCTACATGCACTCGCACAACGTGGCGGAAATCATGTTTATCGTCAGCGGTGACGGATACCTCAATACTCTGGATGAATCCTATCCTCTGAAACGAGGCACCATTCTGTTGATCAATCCCCATATCCTGCACACCGAAACACAGAAATCAGGCAAGCCCTCCCTTGAATATTATGTTTTAGCCATAAGCAACATCCGCTTTTCCGATGCAGACCTGCCCGTCGAATTCGGTGAATCGGTAGATCCCGGCCGCGTGATCCGCATCGATTCCATGCAAGATTCTTATTCGGAACTTATCGGACTTCTGGACACGATGCAAAATGAAATGGATAAAAATGAGCCGTACGGCGCAAATGTCATCTTGTCCTGCCTCATGCTGTTTCTCTCCAATCTCATCCGACATGCAGGAATCACGCTTTCTTATCCAACCGCGCAGACGCCTTCCCGCTCCTCCATCGTCGAATACGTCAAAAACTACATCGATTCATATTACAATACCGACTTCAAAATTCAGGATATCGCCGATAAGATCTCTGTATCTTACAGCCTCTTATACCATAAATTTGTTCAGGAAATCGGTATCTCCCCCATCGAATACAAACTGAACCGTCAGATGGAAGAAGCCAAAACCATGCTGAAAAGTTCTGATTTTTCCGTTACACAGATCAGCACCATGTCGGGCTTTAACAACCTTGCCTATTTTATCCGTCTGTTCCGCGAACGTACCGGAATGACTCCGAAAAGTTTTCGCAAAAAAGAAATTAACTGAACTTTCACAAAATATGCTTCGCCGTTTATAAGTTTGAATTTTGAAAAAATTTTTATCATGCGAACAACAACAAAGAAAACATAAAGATCCTTAAATGCCGTCAGTCACAAAACTTCATAAAAACTCAAAGCGGGAGAAGAGTTATCTTCTCCCGCTTTGAGTTCAGAATATGACAAAATCAGTGAAAATATTCGTCTTTTTTCCTTCTCTCGCGCAATTCTATCTTGTATAATCATGCTTACGTAAACGGATTGCATCCTGCAAAAGGAGGATTGTTCATGAAATTTATTTTGTCATTGCTGTTTTGCTTGTCCGCGGCTTTGCTGCCGCTTACACCTCAACCTGTCAAAGCCGCCTCTCTTTCGGAATGGGCGCGCATCGAATCGGAAAACATCTATTTTTACTCTCAGGCGGATACTGATTCCGGTTTATTTATTCTGCCTCGCACCTATTTTGTTCGCTTAACAGGCGAATCCGGAGACTTTTATTCCGTCGAATATCTTAAAGGAGAAGAGGCTTTGCATGGATTTTGCCTGCAATCGGACGTTACACCCGTAGACTATGTGCCCGAAACCCCCTTTCTCGTATACCGCACAGAAGTAGTATTTTCCATTGAAGGCGATGATCTACCCGATTCTTTTATTACCGAATATCGGGTTTTGGCTGATTTTTACGGAACTTTCCTGTACGGCTCCTCCACGTATTATTATGTGTCTTTGGAAGGCTTGTTCGGCTATGTAGCCGCTTCTGCCTGTCCGCCGCTCGATTATCCGCTCAACACCGAACATACCGAATCGGAATCCCAACAACCGACACCCAACCAATCAACGGGAATCAATGCCCTCAATATTGTTTTGATCTGTGCGCTTTCGGTTGCCGCTATCGGAGCCGTGTATTTTCTGTTCCGCCCCGCCAGATCACCGCGTCCCCAGCCTTACAGCGACGAACAGGAAGACGTCTTTTGAGACTCTGCCCCTGAAAAATGCAGATCTGTCTTGATCCGCTTATCCAAAAAGCCTCTTTCCCCGCTTTCGCGAACCTTTTCCAACGCCGCCATCACATACGGTACACAGGAAAAGGTTTTGTTAAACCATGCTTCACTCAATCCGCTCTGCATCAACAACGAATTGATTTTTTCGGCCAGACGATTCTGCCGCCGAAAATAAGTGCGTTCACTGCAATTCATTTGCATATCGGCAAATTCTTCCGAAAGTACCTTCTTCCTTCGGAAATATTTATATTCGAGAAGATACCTTTCCTCCCT
>CASEFE010000080.1 GCA_949287105.1 uncultured Bacillota bacterium | reverse complement strand
CACCGTCAATTCCTGCGTTTCCGAAACGAAAGCCGTCTGGCGGAGACTTCTCTTTCTCTTCCTGGTCTTTTCGCCCGTCTTATGGTTTTTTCCCGACTGCGCTCTCTTTACTTTACCCGTTCCGGTTATGTCGAAACGCTTCTTCGAGCCGCTGTGCGATTTCTGTTTAGGCATATGATTATTCCTCCGATTTTATTTTCAAGAAGCGGCACATGTGTTCCATAACATCCACCGCCGTATTGACAATTTTTACAATTTCGCGGGCGAAAGCAACATCGTAATGTTCCTTCCTTCATTGGAAGGCGTCTTATCCATGACGGCTTTTCCTCCCAACATTTCAAAAAACTCCTTCATTACATCAACACCCATCGAAACATGTGCGTTCTGACGCCCACGCATCCGTATGGATACCAACACTTTATTTCCCGCCTCTAAAAATTTCTGCGCCTGACGCGACTTGACATTCATATCTCCTACATCAATGGTCATGGAAAGCCGAACTTCTTTGACTTCGACCATCTTCTGGTTCTTTCGAGATTCTTTTTCCTTTTTGCCCTGTTCGAACTTGAATTTGCCGTAATCCATGATTTTGCACACCGGCGGATTTGCCATTGGCGAAATCTTTACCAAATCCAGGTCACTCTCTTCGGCAATTCGCAATGCTTCGCGCGCACTCATTATGCCAAGCTGATTGCCGTCTTCACCGATCACTCTCACTTCCTGGTCGCGGATTTCTCCGTTTACCTGATGCTGGTCTTTGATTGTTTTATACCATCCTTTTTTTAATTTTATCAATGAAAAAAGCGAGCCGCACAGAAAACGACTCGCCAAAAAAAACACAATTACAAACTACCGTTTGCTTATTTCTGTTTTACGGGTGGCTCTTGCAACGCGCTTGCCGCAAGGCGAGAAGTAACTTCTGCTTGATACCTGTTTATATTATCAGATTCGGAACACAATGTCAATTATTTTTATACTCAAACAGAAATTTTTTTGCTGTTTTCAGATCTTGACCTGTTTTTCCCTGTTAAAACACTGTTTTTTCCGCATTTTCCTTCTTCACACGTTCGGTAAATGCCTCCAAAGACATACTTCCGATATCGCCCTTTTCACGCATACGAACCGACACACTCTTTTCTTCCTTTTCTTTATCACCGATAATCAGCATATAGGGCAACTTTTCCAGCTGTGCTTCGCGAATCTTATATCCGATTTTTTCGTTTCTGAAATCAGTCTCCACCCGAATGCCGTTCGATTTCAACGCCGCCTCCACTTCTTTAGCATAATCGGCGGATTTATCGGATACCGGCAAAATTTTCACTTGCACAGGCGCCAGCCAAACCGGAAATTTACCCGCATAATGCTCGATCAATATTCCGATAAACCGCTCGATCGAACCAAATACCACCCTATGAATCATGATCGGACGATGTTTCTGGCCGTCTTCCCCTGTATATTCAGCCTCAAATCTCTGCGGCAACTGAAAATCAAGCTGTATCGTTCCGCACTGCCATGTCCTTCCGATCGAATCGGTCAAATGAAAATCAATCTTCGGTCCATAAAACGCACCGTCACCCTCATTGACAACATACGGCAATGAAAGTTCATCCAAGGCTGTACGAAGCGCATTGGTTGCATTTTCCCAATCCTCATCACTTCCGATACTGTTTTCCGGGCGCGTGGACAATTCTACATGATATTTGAAACCAAACAATGTATACACTTCATTGATGATCCGCACAACCCCCTTGATTTCAGATGTGATCTGCTCAGGCAACATAAAAATATGTGCATCATCTTGCGTAAAACAACGCACCCTCATCAAACCATGCAACTGTCCGCTTTTTTCATGGCGATGCACAATTCCCAATTCTCCCATACGAATCGGCAGATCTTTATAACTATGCGGATTTAATTTATATACAAGCATTCCGCCCGGACAATTCATCGGCTTGATCGCACAATCTTCTCCGTCGATCTTAGTCGTATACATATTTTCTTTATAATGATCCCAATGCCCGGAAGTTTCCCATAGCCCTCGGTTCAATATTATCGGAGTTTGCACCTCCACATATCCTTCTCTTGTATGGATCTGACGCCAAAAATCAATCAACAGATTTTTTAAGACCATACCCTTCGGCAAAAAGAACGGAAATCCTTTCCCTTCGTTCATCATCGCAAACAAACCAAGCTCCTTCCCAAGCTTTGTATGATCTCTTTTTTTCGCCTCCTCCAGCATCGCAAAATATGCGTCCATCTCTTCTTTCTTGGCAAATGCTGTTCCGTAAATACGCGTCAACATTTTATTTTTTTCATTTCCGCGCCAATACGCACCGGCTATACTTGTAAGCTTAAACGCCTTCACTTTGCCCGTAGACGGAAGATGCGGCCCCCTGCAAAGATCCGTAAAATCCCCTTGTTTATAAAAAGAGATTTCCGCATCCTCAGGCAGATCTTTAATCAATGCCACTTTATATTTTTCCGAATATTTCGTCATCAGTTTTACAGCGTCTGCTCTGGAAAGAGTAAAACGCTCGATCGGAAAATTGCTTTTGATGATTTTCTTCATCTCCGCTTCTATTTTATCCAGATCTTCCTGCGAAATCGGCGTTTTAAAGTCAATATCATAATAAAAGCCGTTGTCAATGGTCGGCCCGATCGCAAGCTTACTGGTCGGAAATATCGCCTTCACCGCCTGCGCAAGAATATGCGCGGTTGTATGCCGATATACATCCAACCCCTCTTTTTCCTTCAAGGTTATGATCTCCAATTCGCAGTCTTCTTCCAGCATATAAGAAAGATCTACAAACTTTCCGTTTACTTTCGCGCATACCGCCGCACGCGCTAATCCCTCACTTATATCCTGCGCCACTTCTTTACACGTTGTCGATACCGGATACTCCCGCTTTTCTCCACCCTTCAATGTGATAACCATCTCGCTCTCCTCCGTAAACCAATTTTTTATAAACTATAAAAGCACCCTTAAACTCTCTGTTTAAGGGCGCTTCCGCGCGGTTCCACCTTAATTGCCGTTAAACGGCCTCTTTTCCGCTGATTTAAAGAGCGCGGTCCTCTTCCCGCAAGAAAAAGTGGTTTCTTCCGGAAACGAACCACGGAATTTTCAGCTAACCTTCCGCTCTCTGCAGATTCTGCTTCCCAGCCTACTTGTCTCTTTCTATTTGCAGATTCAATTATCTAAATTTTAACTTCTTTTCATCCATTTGTCAAGAATTTTCTATATGAAAAAATTTTTTTATTCCCGAAAAGCAACGTGCCCCGCATAATATCGACGCAAGAACAATTCCTGCTTTGCCGAAAGATTTCCCATACATTCCACTTCTTCCGCTCCGCTTAAAACGATTTCTCGCAGCGCACTCATTTCCGAAATCTCACTTTCTATTAAAGAAGAACGGCTTAATCTTCTGCATCGGGCATCATACACTTCTTTTCCGCGCAAAAACACTTTTCCTCCGCCTTCCCCTAACAAATATCCCATAAACTCTTTTAACTTCGGACGCGTAAACACGGCGGGCACACATGAAGCGATTCCACGCCACTTTCTTCGCAATGCCTGCAAGCGAAAATTATAAAACCCGTCTATCGTATGATTTTCTACTCCTTGTAAATGAGCACGAACATATTCCGTATCATCACGAAAATCCGCCGCAATCATCGCTGCCAGCAAAATCTCTTTGTCTTCCCGACTCAAACCCTCTGTTTTAACATACGTACGCAATTCATCGTATTTATAACCGATACAAAGGATCTCCGCCACTTTTTCATCCACAACTTTCCGTATTTTTTCTCTTTCCCTTTCATCGTATCCAACTATTACGCTTATACGATCGCTATCAAAGGAAATCGACAACGCCGCTTCTTGCATCGGCGCCAATGTTGCCGCTACATAAGACAAATACCTGCAATGAATACTTTTATCGGAAATAATAAGCTTTTCCATATTTTCAGTGTATGCAGGAAAATTCGTTTTATTTACGAATTCCCCACAGTTTTCCCCTCATTCACAAAAAATTTTCGAGCTTCCCTAAATACAACTTGACTAAATAAACAAAAAATTATATAATTTTCAATAAAAAGATCGAAAGGAAAAATTATGGCGCCCTATCTCATTGCAATTATTGCGATCTTGCCCGTTCATTATTTTTTATCCATCGCAACCATATATATTTTAATGAAAGATATGGGATTGACTAAAGCAATGATTCCCTGGAATATCGTCATTTTGCTTTTACCGATTTTAGGACCGCTTTCCTATCTACTTTTCAGATGTTTCAAAAAGAAAAAAAATGTTCCCAAAAGCACGGAGGATATGAACAATGGACATGAAACAGGTCGAAAATAAATGGCAGCAACGCTGGGAAAAAACAAAGGAAAATTATTTTAACAAGAAAAACATAGATAATAAATTTTATGTTTTGGAAATGTTTTCCTATCCTTCCGGCGCAAAATTGCATATCGGTCATTGGTATAACTATGGCCCTACAGATAGTTATGCGCGCTTCAAACGTATGCAAGGCTATGATGTGTTTCAACCAATGGGATTTGACGCATTTGGTCTTCCTGCGGAAAATTATGCCATCAAAACTAAAATTCACCCCAAGGACTCCACCGAAAAAAATATTGAAACGATGGAAACCCAGCTTAAAGCCATGGGCGCCATGTTTGATTGGTCCGCTGAAATCAAAACCTGCGAAGAAGATTATTATAAATGGACTCAGTGGATGTTCCTGAAACTGTACGAAAACGGCCTTGCTTATCGAAAAGAAGCACCCGTCAACTGGTGCCCTAGCTGCAATACCGTTCTTGCCAACGAACAAGTCGTGGAGGGTTGCTGCGAACGTTGCGGAACTGCCGTTATCAAAAAAGACCTCACACAATGGTTTTTCAAAATCACACAATATGCGGAAGAGCTTTTACATGGACTCGATACAATCGACTGGCCTGAGAAAACCAAGCTGATGCAACGCAATTGGATCGGAAAATCAACCGGTTGTGAAATTGAATTCGAATGTTTAAGCGGAGATAAATTTAAAGTATTTACAACCCGCTGCGATACAATTTTCGGGGTTTCGTATGTCGTGCTTGCACCCGAACACCCCCTTGTAAAAAAACTTTGTTCCGAGGAACAGCGGCAAGCCGTAGAAAAATATATCGCAGACACAGCCAAAACAAATGAAATCGAAAGACTTTCTTCGGCTCGCGAAAAGACCGGCGTTTTTATCGGTCATTATGCAATCAACCCCATTAACGGAGAAAAAATTCCTATCTTCGCCGCCGATTATGTCCTGTACTCATACGGCACCGGCGCCGTGATGGGCGTTCCCGCTCATGACGAAAGGGATTTTGCTTTCGCTCAGAAATATAACTTGCCCATCAAAAAAGTCATCGAAAATAAAAACGGCGAAACCGTTCTTCCGTTCTGCGAAGACGGTATATGCGTAAACAGTTTACAATTTGACGGAAGATTTGGCGAAGAAGCTCGTTCGGAAATCGCCAATTACCTTACCAAACTCGGAAAAGGCGAACGCAAAACAAACTATCGACTGCGCGACTGGTTGGTTTCCAGGCAGCGTTATTGGGGCGCCCCTATTCCTATCATTCATTGTCCGCATTGCGGAATTGTGCCTGTTCCCTATAAAGACCTGCCTGTTAAACTGCCTTATAACGTCGAATTTGAACCGGACGGAAAGTCTCCCCTCGCGAAATGCGAAGAATTTATGCACGTAAAATGTCCTCATTGCGGAGCCGATGCTTTGCGCGACCCCGATACCCTCGATACTTTTGTTTGTTCAAGCTGGTATTTTCTCCGCTATCCTGATGCGCATAATTCAAAAATGCCTTTTGACCCGGAAATTATCAACAAAATGCTACCTGTTGATAAATATGTAGGCGGTGCAGAACATGCTTGTATGCATCTTTTGTACGCAAGATTCTTCACCAAGGCTTTGCGCGATATGGGTTATCTGAATTTCGATGAACCTTTCAAGTCTTTGATTCATCAGGGCGTGATTTTAGGTCCCGACGGAAACAGAATGTCCAAAAGCAAAGGCAACGTAGTTTCCCCCGATGAATATGTTTCGGCTTATGGTTCCGATGTTTTCCGCATGTATCTCATGTTCGGATTTTCTTACACGGAAGGCGGCCCTTGGAGCGATGAAGGTATTAAGTCTGTTGCGAAATTCCTCGATCGCGTTGAAAGACTTGCGCTGAAAATCAAAGATTTACGCACAAATAAAGAAGAAAAATTCGACGCTGCGGAAAAAGAACTGAATTTTGCGCGAAATTATGCAATTAAGCAAATCACAAAAGATCTTGAAACATTCTCGTTTAACACCGCTGTCGCCCGCTTGATGGAATATGTCAACGCGCTTTACAAATACGATGGACTTCCTGAGAAAAATATATCTTTCCTGAAAGAGTGTTTAAGAGATTTGCTTCTCCTCATTGCTCCTTTTACCCCCCATTTTGCTGAAGAGCTTTGGGAGCAAACCAACGGAAAATATTCAATCTTTGATCAAAAATATCCCGTTTGCGATGAATCCGCTCTTGTAAAAGATGAGACCGAATATGCAATCCAAATCAACAGCAAAATTAAAACAAAATTGATGATCGCGAAAGGTTTGACAAACGATGAAATCCAAAACATAGTTTTGGCAAACGAAAATATCCGTCCTTTTGTGGAAGGAAAAGCTGTCAGAAAATTTATCATTGTTCCTGAAAGATTGGTCAATATTATTTTATAAAATTTTGTTTGCATAAAACTCTAAGCACCTCCCTGTCGGGAGGTGCTTTTTTTTATTTCAATGAAAACAATATTAAAAAATTTTTATTTTTTTAAATAAAAAAGAGTACGGAACTAACCGAACTCTAAAACATAATTTTGAGTTAATTTTATTATATTATGTCTGACATAATACTTTGAATTTTTCGAATTTATTGCTTATAAAGCTTTTTATTGATAAATGCCGTTGCTTTTTCCGGCAATACACGTCCTGCCATTGCATAAAATTTATTCCACGCTCCGCATTGTAAAAGCAAGGGCGGATTTTTCTCGCAAAACGCATCCACAACCGATTTTGCTACTTCTCCCGCACTCATTCCGCCCTGTTCCATATTTGCAAGCGCCGCAGTCGCACGCTTTACCTTTGCCGCATATTCATGATTTTCTTCATCACCATATACTTTCCTTTTAAAGGTAAAACCGGTAGAAGTTCCGCCCGGCTGCACAGAACACACACGGATATTATATGGATCCAATTCAATTGCCGCGCCTTTTACCAGCATATCAACCGCCGCTTTTGAGCTGCTGTAAAAACTATCAAAAGCAATGGGAAATTTCCCGCCCATGGAACTGACAATAATTATTCTCCCCCCACGTTTTTTCAAATATGGAGCAATCGCCTGAATGGCTCGAACAGCGCCAAAATAATTTACCTCAAACAAGTAACGATAGTCCTTTTCATTAGCATATTCAATGGGCGCAGCCATAGAAAACCCTGCACAATATACAAGACCATATAAATTTTCCGCTTCCGCAGCAACGCTTTTTATCGATTTAAGAAGTGTATCCCCTACCGTTACATCCGCCGCAAAATTTTTAACCCTGCTCAGCCCGCATGGCGTACGCGATATATTTACAACTGCATATCCACGTCCTATCAACCTAAGTGCTGTTTCATAACCAATCCCCGAAGATGCACCGACAACAATTACTGTTTTTTGGGTTCTGGCTGCGGTTTGCTTTTCTTGCTGATTTTGCATATTTTGTTCGTTTTGTTTATTTCTTTCTGTATTTTCCATAAGTTGATTATTGCCTAAGAAAATACTTCCTAAACCGTTTTTTTACAATTTTTTAAGTAATAATACGTGGATTTTCATAACAAATAAAGATTTAATCTGTAAAAATTTCTTTAACCAAGTAACACATCCAATAACATCATCAAAGCAAAACCAAAGACCACACCGCATACGGCAGAAACTTTGCCTTCCGCCACGCTGGAAGGTATGAGTTCAGCACACGAAACAGCAATCATTGCTCCCGCCGAAAAAGCAAGTGCCCAGGGCAAAATGGAAGAAATTATACCTACAGCTAAGGCACCCAAAATTCCGGCAACAATTTCCACAAGTCCTGAAAACTGACCGTAAAAAAAGGCCTTCCCGGCCGAAAATCCTTGTTTTCGTAACGGAACAGAAACGCACAGTCCTTCCGGAAAATTTTGTATTCCTATGCCAATGGCAAGCATGACCGCCGCAATCCAATCACTATAAGTTCCAGTCAATGAACCAAACGCAACGCCGACAGCAAAACCTTCCGGTATATTATGCAATGTTATAGCCGCGAAAGTTAATGTTCCGCCGCGTTTTTGCTGTTGCGAAAAACGCGATGTGTGCGACATAACAATATCCGACAAAACAATAAATGCTCCGCCAGCCAAAAAACCAACCGACAGCACAATTGCCGCCATATCTTCCGCCCCACTGGCGGATAAACGGTTCATTGCCGGTAATAATAGCGAGAAAAAACTGGCCGCAATCATAATTCCAGCCGCCGTGCCCTGCATCATATTGATGGCTCGCGGATGAAACTTTTTCGATAAAAAAACAAAAGACGCGCCAAGCGCAGTCATAAACCATGTGAAAACCGTTGCAATCGCAGCCTGTATCCAAAGAGGCATATGCATAAATGACTCCAAGTTTTTATCCTCCGTAAAATCCCTCCTTATATCCTATGCATCGCCTTTGCAATTAGTTAATCAGATACAAAACTGTTCTTTTTAAATAAACACAACCGTTAAATCGGTTAACAGTAATCCCATAAAATTTATTTTCGACATTCCCGCCAAAAGGCAATAAAATCTGGTAACCGCCACCATATAGATCCGTCTTTATAGCACAGTTTCATAAAGTCCGAAAAAAGACAAATACGTGTTGATAACAATTTGTATTGAACAGTTCCACCTCGTTGATTTTAATATATTCTGAATTACGATTAAATTTTAACCTACCGCATCTTTTGCGCAAAAAAACCGATTGGTTATTTTCAACGCCCCGCGTAAAATTCGATCGTAGCACTTTTTACCGCAAATTCAATTAAATACGTGTGTCTGCTTACCCCTATTAAATATTTGCCCAAACCCGCCCCTGCCTCGATTCTCCCTGATTTTTTCGTTGCAAAGTTTTCGTATTTTAAAAAATTTTCGTGTTTTCTTTATTGCTCTTTTTGTCTGTATTCCGACGCAAAATATGTGATATTTGCACCCGTCTTGTTAAATATGCTATGTGCCGAACTTCAACTTTTATTCGATAAAATCTATCTGCTATTTTTAACTATACAGTCGACAAATCTTCACTAATTATAATACAGAGGCTTTTATTTACTAAGAATTACTTATCAAACTCAGCTCTTACTGAGGGGGGTTCTGAATCGCTAAAAATTTAAACGGCAGACACATACACCCGGCAACTGAAAGGACGTATTTACCAATGGAACGCCAAGAAAATGTCGTTTTAACTAAAAGAAATGAGTCCGATATATTACCGAACTCATTGCCAAACACTTGAATTAAATTTTGCTTAAATTTTAGGTTCACTTCCTTCATTCTTTGCGACAGCTTGCCTATAGCTCAATTCAAAAAACCTTGTATAACCGCGTCTTCTGCTTCCTGCTCGCTGAGCCCCAAGCTCATCAGCTTTAACAATTGTTCTCCAGCAATTTTTCCAACAGCCGCTTCGTGTACCAAACTCGCCTCAGGACTGACCGCATCAATTTTGGGTACCGATATAATTCGCGCTGTATCCAATACAATTCCATCACATTCCACATGACCAAAACACTCATTTTTACCGATCATATTCGAATAAAAACATTGTTCAGATTTGCCGCGCGCCACACTTCGGCTCACAATATCCGCTCGGCTGCTTTTTCCGCGCAAATTAACTTTAAAATCAGTAATTGCCTTTTCCGATCCGTCTGTTAAAATCTTTTCTTTTACAATCAATTGTGCGCCTTTTCCCACCGTCGCCAATGTCTTACGATTGGTATATGTTACACCGCCTAACTGTGTCGATTCCATAGTGAAAACAGATCTTTCTTTCAAAAATATTTTTGTGATCGGCATAAACTCCTTTTTACCTGTTCCGTTGCCCGTTCCGACATGTTTCTCAACATATCTCACTTTTGCGTTTTTTCCAAGATAAAAAGTATGCACACCATCGTGTACAGAATCTCCGCATGTATCATTGTGAATCCCGCAACCAGCTATGATCGTAACATCTGCATTTTCACCGATATAAAAATCATTGTATACAAGGTCATGGAAATCCCCTACCGTTAACAATACAGGAATGTGTACGGATTTGTTTTTCACTCCTGGCTTTACAATAATATCGATTCCGTCTTTATCCGCTTTAGATACGATCTCAATATCAGTGTTTGTATTACGAGCCAAAAGTTTTCCGTTTTTGCGTATATTGAAACTTCCTTCCGGTACGCTGTGCAAATCTGCTATTGTCTCTAATAACTGTTCATCCGTTTTATCCATACTTTAAATCTCCTGCGCTATACGCCAACACAAAGGCTGATTCCGCGAAAGCTTTTCAAATATTTCTTCTCTTCTGCCCGCGCTGATAAGTTTATCATTTTCAAAAAGTATGATTTTATCTGCCGTTTCCAAAATCCTCTGCTGATGACTTACTATGATGACCGTTTTGTCATGTAAACGGTTGAATATTTTTACAAGGTCCTCAAAACTCCATAAATCAATTCCCGCTTCCGGTTCATCCAACAAATACACTTCTCCGCCTTTGGCAACCGCAGAAGCAAGCTCAATACGCTTTAATTCACCGCCGGATAATGTTCCGTCCACCGACCTGTCAATATAATTACGCGCACACAGTCCCACCGCAGAAAGACATTCACACATCGCATCCGTATCCAATTTCTTTCCGCTCGATAATTCCAACAATTTTTTTACCGTAATTCCCTTAAACCGAACAGGTTGTTGAAATGCTATTGTAAAACCCTTCCTTGCTCGATCTGTTATACTCATTCCGGTTATATCTTCACCGTTGAAAATAATTTTTCCCGAAGTAGGTCTTGCAAATCCCATAAGCATCTTGATCAATGTAGATTTCCCGCTTCCGTTCGGACCCGTGATCACAGTGATCGCGCCTTGATCAAAAGTCAGGTTCACATCTTTCAGAATATCCTGTTTTTTTCCGCTCGTTTCATCCTTGACTGTATACCAAACATTTTTCAGTTCAAGCATCGATAATCTCCTCAGGCAATATGCCCCGCTATTCGTTAGTATTTCCTTACTTTTGACAAATTATAAAACGTACGGCAGGCAGCTGTCAATTATTTTACGCCGCCTGCCGACTTGTTTTTTATTCCGAATCCACGCCAAATATGTCTCTTAAACACTGACCTCGCCTTTTTCTCCGAGCTCGGAAGCATGTGCTGTCAATATCGGAGATATTTCGGCCTCAATAAACTCCACAACCTGATCGGCGCTTCGCCCGATAAAGTTCTTTGCCTCCAACATCGAATCCAATTTGTCCCACACAGCTTTGAACATCTCGTCATTCTTTATTCGGGCAACCAGATCATTTTCTCCGCCTTCTTCCTTTACAACTTTCGCCGCCTGCATGGACAAGACTCGAATGCGTTCATGCAACTCCTGACGATCTCCGCCTGCCTTTACGCATTCCATTATTATATTTTCCGTAGCCATAAACGGCAGCTCTGCCGCTATGTGCTTGGCGATCACTTTATCGTATACAACAAGATTTTCGGAGATATTCAAATACAGGTTCAAAATGGCATCGACCGACAAAAACGCCTGCGCGATCACGATTCGTTTGTTCGCACTGTCATCAAGCGTTCTTTCAAACCATTGCGTAGATGCCGTCACCGCAGCATTGATCGGAAGACTCAAAACATAACGCGCCAGAGATCCCATGCGTTCACTGCGCATAGGATTGCGTTTGTAAGCCATCGCAGACGAGCCGATCTGATGCTTTTCAAACGGCTCCTCTACTTCTTTCATGTGCTGCAAAAGACGTACATCATTGGAAAATCTGTATGCACTCTGCGCAATTTGTGAGAGCACACACAATACGTTATAGTCAAATTTTCTCGGATAGGTCTGACCCGTGACACCGTACACTTTCTGATAGCCAAGCCGTTCCACAACTTTCTTTTCTAACTCTTTGACCTTTTCTCCGTCACCGTCAAATAAATCAAGAAAACTTGCCTGCGTTCCCGTTGTACCCTTTACACCGCGTAATTTGACGGAATTTTTCAGATTAACAAGGTTATTGTAATCCATAGCAAGATCTGAAAGCCATAAAGTTGCACGTTTTCCCACCGTCGTCAACTGCGCAGGTTGTAAATGCGTAAATCCCAATGTAGGCAACGCGCGATATTTCAGTGCAAACGTCTTTAATTTATCCATGACGTTGACAAGTTTTTTCATGACGATCCCCAAAGCATCATCGATCATGATGACTTCGGCATTATCAGTTACATAACAGGATGTCGCTCCCAAATGAATGATCCCTTTGGCTTTCTTTGCCTGTTCACCATATGCCTTTACATGCGCCATAACGTCATGCCGCACTTCCCGCTCAAATTTATGCGCGACATCATAATTGATGTCCTCTGCGTACTTTTTTAACTCTTCTATTTGCTCTTCGGTAATGTTCAGGCCCATTTCACGTTCCGATTCAGCCAGCGCAATCCAAAGTTTACGCCACAACCTGAATTTTTTATCGTCCGAAAAATTTTCCGCCATTTCTTTGCTCGCATACCGCGATAACAATGGATTCTCGTATACGCTCGTATCCGCCATGATCCGCCTCCTGTGTGTTTCTCTGTGTTGTTTTACTCTCTATTACTTTTACAAGAAAAAGACGGCCGATCATCTCCGCCGTTTTTCTTATTTTGTCAAATGTCCAATTTGTTGAGCAGATCTTTAAGAGATTTTATTTCGTCCATCGTAAATGTTATCCCTTTTCCCATACGATCATGCCCTTCGTTCCAGGTGCGAATATCATACACCGGCTCACGTTCACTCCAGCTTACCAAATTAAGCTCTTTTGCCCAACCGTTTCCTGTTTCACCGAGAACGCCAAGCTTTTCGGTTATTTCATATTTAAGTTCCGCCATTTAATGCCTCCGCCTATCCTCTTTCTTTCTATTATAACACGCGCGCGAATTCTTGTAAAGAGTTTCACAAATAAATTATAAAATACAAAAAAAATCAGAAACTTTCCTTTTCGAAAATCAAAAATTTGGCGGCTGAGTAATCCCCTGCCGCCATTTCAATTCAAGTTTTCTTATTTTTTATTTCGCGTATTCTACACTGCGATATTCACGAATCACATTTACCTTAATCTGACCCGGATATTCCAGTTCCTGTTCTATCTTTTTCGCAATGTCTTTCGCCAGGAACAAGGTCTGCGCATCGTCGATCTGCTCGGGTTTCACTATGACACGAACCTCACGCCCGGCCTGGATCGCATAACTCTTATCCACCCCTTTGAACGAAGACGCTATCGTTTCGAGTTGTTCAAGGCGTTTTACATAATTTGTACTCGTCTCACGCCTTGCGCCCGGCCTTGCGCCCGAAATCGCATCTGCGGCCTGAACCAGTACCGCTTCAATGGTTTTAGGCTCTACGTCGCCATGGTGCGCCATAATCGCATTGACAACATTATTGCTCTCTTTATACTT
>CASEFE010000079.1 GCA_949287105.1 uncultured Bacillota bacterium | reverse complement strand
TGTCTATATTCCTGTCTATTATATCATGGCGGCTACGCTTCTCTTTGCGGTTTTTTTCAACGATGATCCCAAAGTTTTGCTGGTTCCCGTCTTGTTTTCGTATTTTTGCGTAGGGGGAGACGGATTGCTTTCGCATGCCGAAGCAGTGCAGGATGTAACGTTGTTTTTTCATCCTGTCGGCCTTATCAATATGTACATTGCGGGCAGCATAATGGTGGCGGGGCTTCTGTTTCGTCTGATACAGGACGGGATCATTGCGGATGCAATTCGCAAACGCGGTCTTTTGACGTTTGGTATTCTCTGTTTATCGGCGGCCTTTTTGCTCAACGGCGCAATTTCTTCCGCATGGGAACCGATCGATCTCGCTTACGGTGTGTTTATGGCCGCAGGGCTTATGATCATGTATTTTCTGGTGCTGGCAATATCTGACCGATCGGAAGGGGTGATCGGGTATTTTTGTCGGCTTTGTCTGATCTGTGCATGGATGGTCTGTGCCGAAGCATGGGTGCTGATGATCAAACTGGCGGCGCAGGGTGAATTTATCGAACTCGATGAATTCGGACACTGGACGGGCGGATTTATCCGCGATCATATGATACTCGGTTGGGGTGTCAGCACATACATTGCGGGGGTGATCGCATTTCTGATTCCGCCGGTCATGTATCTTGCGTACAGCGCGCGCAAGTGCGTTGCGTCCTATCTTACGGCAATCTTTATGCTTGCTACCATTTTTGCGCTCAATGCGCGTACTTCCATGCTTATCGGCGGCATCATGTTTATTGCTTGTGTTGTCATGTGTTGTGTGAGCGGCCGAAACAAATCGTATAACAGAATTGCCACGGCGATGCTCGCAGGCGTAGTATTGATGCTGGGTGTGCTTGTATTTGCAAGCATCGGAATGGACGGCATAAAAGAAATTCTAGAAAATATGCTGCGCGTCGAGCAGGGGGATAACGATCGGTTCAACCGCTGGGCGAACGGATGGCGCGATTTTCTATCTGCGCCGATATTCGGCGTCGGATTTATGGACGGCGGTACGACAGAAGTGACAACCGTTCCCAATATGTACAGCAATATGTATCACAACATCGTGTTGCAGTTATTCGGAGGAATGGGAATTGTCGGCGTCATTGCGTTTTTGATTCATTTCAAATCTTTTGTTGAAATTCTTGTACGGAAATTTACGTTCGGTCGGCTGATGATCGGATTGGGCGCGGTGACGATCTTGGCGACCAGTCTTTTGGATAATTTCTTCTTTTATTTCAGTATTCAGCTTTTTTACGGAACTTTCCTGGCTGTATGCGAGCTGGATCTGGAAGAGCGCCGCAGAGAAATTTTGAATCTTCACCGTCGCGTTCCCGCTGGGAGGAAGCCGCGTGTCGTGTTTACGTTTATCGAAGCGGGGATGGGGCATATCATTCCGTTAACGGCGATCGCCGGTGCGTTGGAGCGGAAATACGGAGACAGTGTAGAAGTTGTTCGTTCGCAGTTTTACAGGGAATCGGGCAATGCCGCACTTCGCAAGTTGGAGGAAGATTTTGCCGATACCGTGGCGCGGCAGAGCCGGAGCAAGATTTACGGAAGATGGTGTATTTTTGGAAATCAGTTGTTCGGAGATGCCATAGCGCATGAATTTGTAATGAGCATGCTTGCTCCTAAATCTGTTAAACCGGCGTTCGAGCATTTACATGAACTGGATGCCGATATCATCGTTACGACGCATTGGGGTTCCACTTATTACGTGGAAAAACTCACAGAAGATAAGCCGTATGTCATCATGTATTGTCCGGATCTGTATTCCAACGGAATGTTCAATATGGATTGCAATGATTTTCTGATCAGCACAAAAGAAGGTTTGGCAAAGGTCAACAGGCAACGTATGTATGCGGGCGGGAATACGGCATTGGTAACCTATCCTATACGCGAAGAGGCGTTTGCGTTGGAAGGAAAACGGAAGGAAATCCGTGCCGCGCTCAACATACCGGAAGACAGGTTCGTGGTCGTTCTTTCGGACGGCGGTTACGGAATGGCGAAGCTGGAAAAGACAGTTCGGGAACTTGTGCGCTACAAACAGGAGATGACGATCATGGCCGTCTGCGGCAAGAATACCGAGGGGGCAAAGCGTCTGCGTGCGCTGGAATGTGCGGAAGGGATCGATTTGCGTGTCTTTGAGTTTACCGATAAAATGCTGGAATTTTTATGTATGGCCGATCTGTATGTAGGAAAGAGCGGAGCCAATTCGATCGCGGAACCTACGTTCTTCGGTTTGCCGGTCATTTTAACGAAATGCATCACGCCGATCGAAGTCGGTACCAAAAAATATTACAAAGACATTATCGGAAATGCTTTGTTTATTCGTTCGGTCAAAAAGGCGGCGGCAAAGATCGTATACTTTGCTTCGCATCGCGAAGAGCTTGCCGCACTGGCCGCCAATACTGCCAAACGGAAAGGCGATTACGGTGCCGATCAGCTTGCGGATCTTATTTATCAGAGAGCAATGGAGTTAAAGGAATCGGATCCCGAAAAGAAAGATTAGATATTTGTAATTATCAAATAAATTTTCTTGCAAGGTGCAGCCTGCGGATAAAACCGCAGGCTGCACCTTGATTTTCGGTTTCTTGTTAAAAAAGGAGTCACGTATGCGCACAGAGTTAAGAAAAAACTTCGATTCACTGTAAATATGCTTTTCATATTTGTAAAAATGCGTTATAATATACACTGTATTTTTGTGTGCGAAAGTGATTTCGCAAATTTATTAGGAGAGGAAAATCAAATGTTGACTGCAATCGTCGGAATCAACTGGGGAGACGAAGGCAAAGGAAGAATGGTCGATTTGTTATCGAAGGATTTTGACATCGTATGTCGTTACCAAGGCGGGAACAACGCGGGCCACACGGTGATCAACGAACGAGGCAAATTTATTCTGAATTTATTGCCGTCCGGAATTTTACGCGAAGGAGTTGTGTGCGTTATGGGGCCGGGCATGGTCATCGACATTCGGCATCTGGCCGGAGAGATGGCGCGTCTGCGTGAAGCGGGAATCGTCATTACGCCGGAAAATCTGAAAATTTCCGATCGTGCAGTGATCACCATGCCGTATAATGTGCAGCAAGATTGTTTGGAAGAAGATCGTCTGGCTGACAAAAAGTTTGGTTCCACAAAGCGTGGGATCGCGCCTGTTTATGCGGATAAATATCTGAAAAAAGCGTTTCGGATGGGCGAGATACTTGATCTGGAACGGCTGAAAAAGAGACTTCCGGGCATTGTGGAATGGAAAAACCTGACGATTGCCAATGCGTACGGAGCGCAACCGGTAACGGTGGAGGAAATGGTATCGTATTTTGAAGAATACGGTTTGCCGCTCAGAGATTACATTTGTGATGTCGGCCTGTATCTGAACGCGGCTCATAAAGCAGGGAAGAAGATCATGCTGGAAGCGCAGTTGGGTGCTCTTCGCGACCTTGACTACGGTATTTACCCGTATACTTCGTCTTCGAACAACATTGCGGCGTATGGTCCGATCGGTGCAGGGGTTCCGAATCTGAAACTGGATAAGACGGTCGG
>CASEFE010000078.1 GCA_949287105.1 uncultured Bacillota bacterium | reverse complement strand
TGAGTACTTTGTGTTAAATTTCTTTCTTCTTGCCATAAAAAATATGCACCTCCAAAAGTGTCTAACTTTTGGGGTGCATATCAAAACCGTGCACGGCTTTTTTAACTAAAATTTATAAACAACAAAATCGTTCATTCTTCGTTTTGCCATTTTTTACGGAAAGAAAGAGGGGTAGAATGTTCGTAATTTTTGAACAAAGCAATAAAGTATTCGTCGTTTTCGAATCCGACTTGTTCGGATATTTCGGAAACAGATTTATCGGTATAGCGCAGAAGTTCTTTGGCGTAAGAAATCCGTTTTTTTGTTATGTACAATTTAATGCCCGTACCGAAATATTTTTTGAAGTTTCTTGAAAGTACGAACGGATTGACGCCAAACTGCTTTGCAAGGTCGGACAAAGTGAATTTGCCGCAAAAGGAACGGTCGATTTCATGGAGGATGTGCAGCATATATTCGGGGACGGCGTTGAGTGTGAAAGCGGGCGGGGTATTGAGCAAAAGCAATTCAGAAATAATTTCGGAAATACACCGGAAGGAAAGGAGATCGGACTGGGACGAGGGCTGGCGGTTGATTCGGTTCAGTTCGATTAAAAGTTTCTGAATGGAATCATTGCGGGCATGAACGAGAACGCCCTGGTTTTGCGCACAGAAGTAGTGGAAACAAGCCTGTGCATTGGGGCCGTTGAAATGAACCCATTCAAAATCCCAGTTGGCGGAAGAAGAATTAAAATATTTATGTTTTTTGCTGCAATCGATAAAAAATACATCGCCCGAATGGAGAATATACTCTTTTTCGTCGTAAAATAATTTGCCTTCGCCGTCTGCGGTATGCAGAATGAGAAAGGAAGGAAGGCCGCTTCGTTCGGTATAATAATCTTTATAGGTGGAAAAGATACCCGTTTCCTGTGCATAAAAGAGAAAGGATTTCAATTCATTGAGCGGAGTTACAAAATTCCGTTCGGAATCGGGTGTCCAGCTACGGTTATAATTTTCAAAATAATCAGCCATGGGGATATTGTAGCATGAAAAAAGAGAATAGTCAATAAAACTATATTTTTTGTCAAAAATCAGTCTTGAAAAGCGTTATTTCCGATGTTATAATGGAAACAAATGGAAATGGAGGCACAGCGATGAAAGCGAGGGTAGGATTATACAGTGTAGGTTTGAGTACATATTGGGAACAATTTGCGGGTCTGAAAGAGCGCATGGAAGGATACAATGCATTTATTGCCAAAAAAATGCAATCTTTGGAGGCGGAAGTATACAACTTCGGGTTGGTGGACGACGTCGAGAAAGCGAAGAAGTGCGGCGAATATTTCAACGCCAAGAACGTGGATATTATTTTTGTGCATTGTGCGACGTATGCGACGAGTGGGGCGATCGTGCCGGTGCACAGGATCTGTAAGGCGAAGGCAATCGTTCTCAATTTGCAGCCCTGCCGGCACGTCAATTATGAAAAGACGACGACGGGGGAATGGCTGGCGCATTGCAATGCGTGCGTTGTGCCGGAGATCAGCAACGCATTTCATCGTTGCGGGATCGATTTTGAGATTATCAGCGGATTGTTGGGGCTGGATGAAACGCCGAAAATTTCTTTGACGGAAGAAAACACAAAAGACAGTCCGGAAGCGGTGCGGGCATGGAAGGAGATCGGCCAGTGGATCGCGGCGGCGGGAGCGGTGCGCACGTTGCAGGATACGCGGTTCGGATTTTTGGGCAACACTTATTCGGGGATGCTGGATCTGTACAGTGATTTTACGATGCTGACGGGGCAGACGGGCGCACATATCGAAGTTTTGGAAATGTGCGACCTTAAAAGCGTGTTTGATAAAGTGACGGAAGAAGAAGTGAAGGAACGGCGCAAGAAAATGGAAGAGCTGTTCTATATCAGCGGGGATTCGCCGGCGGAGCCGCTTGCCAAGAAACCCACGGAGGAGCAGATGAACCGTTCGGCACGGATCGCGGCGGCGCAAAAGAAGCTTGCCGAAAAATTTGCGCTGGGCGGCATGGCGTATTATTATCACGGAATGGACAACAGCGAATACGAACAGCTGCAAAAAGGGTTTATTGTCGGCTTTTCGCTTTTGACGGCCAATCATATTCCCTGTGCGGGCGAAGGGGATTTGAAAACGGCGTTTGCGATGAAAATTTGTGACAGCCTGGGTGTAGGCGGAAGTTTTTGCGAGATCGTAACGACCGATTACGATGATGGCACGATTCTGTTGGGGCATGACGGGCCTTTCCACATCAAGATCGCGGAAGGCAAGCCGATCCTGCGGGAGATGGGTGTATATCACGGAAAGCGCGGAACGGGCCTTTCGGTGGAAGCAAAAGTGCGGCGCGGCGACATTACGAATTTAGGCTTGACGCAGACGCGGGACGGGAATTTGAAACTCATCATAAGCGAAGGGGAATCGACGGCGGGAAAGATCATGCAGATCGGAAATACGCAGACGCCGGTAAAGTTTTCTGTGGATCCGGATACATACATGGAGCGGTGGTTTCAGGAAGCGCCGACGCACCATTTTGCGATGTCGGTGGGAAAGAACGCGGCATTGTTTGAAAAAGTTGCAAAACTTTTGAAGATACAGTATGTCATTTTATAATATAGGAGGGGAAAACGGATGAAAGCGGAAGGAAAGTTTTATCCCCGTCCGCTTTGGTTCTGGAATGAAAAGCCGACGAAAGAGGGCATCACCAATCTCATGGAAAACTGCGTAAGAAAAGACGGCTATGCGGGATTCGGAATTTTGCCGTACGATGCCTGCAAGTTGGAATATATGGGGGAAGAATATCTTTCCCTGTACGCACATGTATTGCGTGAAGCGAAGAGACTGGGCGTCAAAATTTGTCTGTATGACGAGTGGTGGTTCCCGAGCGGCTGGGCGGGCGGAATTCTGAGAAAGAAATTTCCCGAAGCGTGTGCAAAGCGGTTGGACATGGAAGAATTTTTTTCCGACGGCCGCAAATTTTCGGTAAAGCTCCCCGGGGACGGAAAGCTCATGGCGGTTGTAGGCATGAAGGGAACAAAGCGTGTGGATCTTGCAAAAAATGTGAAAGACAATGATCTTTCGTGGGAAGCCCCTTCGGCGAACTGGACGGTATTGTGCTTTATTTTGCGGGATGCGGGGTGGAACCACGTCGATTTTTTGAGCCCCGAAGCGGTGAAAAAGTTTATGG
>CASEFE010000077.1 GCA_949287105.1 uncultured Bacillota bacterium | reverse complement strand
GGATGCGCTTTTTCTATTTCATCAAACAGGACAACCGAATACGGCTTCCTCCGTATCTTTTCGGTCAGCTGCCCCGCCGCGTCCTCAAACCCGACATATCCGGGAGGCGCACCGATGATCTTGCTCACCGAATGCTTTTCCATAAATTCACTCATGTCAAGGCGAACCATCAAGCGTTCATCCCCGAACATAGCGCCTGCCAATGCTTTGCAAAGCTCCGTCTTCCCGACGCCGGTAGGCCCCACAAATATAAACGAACCGATGGGCTTGCCCGGATCTTTTAATCCCGCCCGTGCCCGACGAATGGCCTTCGCTACTGCCGAAACTGCCTCTTCCTGTCCGATCACGCGCTTATGAAGTTCGTCTTCCAAATGCAAAAGACGCTGGCTCTCTTCTTCGGTAAGCTTCACAACGGGAATGCCCGTCCAACTCGCAACGATCTTCGCTACATCTTCCGATCCGATGCTCGCGCTGATCTCGCCTCGGTTTTTCTCCCAGTCGGAACGCAATCTTTCTATGTCCTGTTCAACCCGTCGGATCTTTTCAAAGATCTGCTGCGCCATAAGAAAATCATCTTTGCGTGCCGCTTTGTTCTTTTCGGCATTCAGATGCTCTATCTCCTGCTCCATTTCTTTGATACCCGCAGGCCCGTTGTAACTGTCCAACCGAGCACGGCTGGCCGCCTCGTCGATCAGATCGATCGCTTTGTCAGGAAGAAAACGGTCCGTTATATACCGATCGGATAAACTCGCCGCCGCCACGATCGCATCGTCGCTGATCGATACTTTGTGATGCGCTTCATATTTGTCACGAAGGCCGCGCAGGATCTCAATCGTCTCTTCCACGCTCGGCTGTTCTACATTCACCGGCGTAAAACGACGTTCCAACGCCGGATCTTTTTCAATGTATTTCCGATATTCTTCGATCGTCGTGGCCCCGATCGTCTGCAATTCACCGCGCGCCAACATCGGCTTTAATATGTTTGCGGCATCCATACTGTTGTCAGAACTTGCCCCTGCCCCAACAATATTGTGTATTTCATCGATGAACAAAATGACATTTCCGCTCTTTTGTATGGATTCCACGATCTCTTTGAGACGCTCTTCAAAATCACCGCGGTATTTTGCTCCCGCGAGCATTCCCGGCAGATCGAGCGCAAAAACCGTCTTCCCCAGCAACAGATCGGGCACTTCGCCCCGTACGATCGCCTGCGCCAGACCTTCCACAACCGCACTCTTTCCGACACCCGGTTCCCCGATCAGTACAGGATTATTTTTCGTTCGGCGGGAAAGAACTTGTATGATTTTATCGATCTCCTTTTTTCTGCCGATCACCGGATCGATCTTTCCTTCCTTCGCCTTCTGCGTCAGATCGGTACCAAATTTTAAACCCTGCACTCCGCTCTGTTTGTTCGCCGCCTGCGACGTTTCCGCATTTTTATAAGACCGGCGCAACAATCCTTCAAACGTATCCTGCTCCGGTTCCGGTTCTGCGCTGCCCAATTCTTCGTCGATCAACGCGATGATACCGTCTATGTCCGCCCCCAAACCGCGCAGATGGCGAACAGCAACCGATTCGTCGTCCATCAAAATAGCGAGAAGCATGTATTCTGTTCCCACGCTTGCCCCCGCGCCGTCATGATCAAACGCAAGCTCACACGCCTTCTCGAACATCCCTTTCGTGCGCGGCGTGTATCCGCTCAACTTCAGCCGTTTATCCAGTGTCCGCGCAAATACACGGCGATAATCGGCTTCCCGCACCCCCGCACTCGTCAGAATTTTACAGGCACGGCATTCGGGTACATTCAATATACCGAACAGTAAATGCTCGCTTCCGATATAACTGCTGCCGTAATATTTGGCCGCTTCCACCGAAACATTCATTACATTTCTTAAATTATTGGAAAAGTATTTATTAAAATCGTACATATATCAGGCTCCAAATCAACCGCCTTGCGCGGCTGTCATTTTTCAACACGCCGTATTTTTCGGAAAAATCGACGGCATTTCTGTGCACGGAACAGATCCCGCTCAACCGGATCAAACGGCTCATCGCGCAAAAGATCCAGATTCGACGGCCGCATCCCCGCTATAAAATCATCCATCGCGCCAAAGTTTTCCGTCTCAAGAAATCCAAGCGCAACACCCAATTTGACATCGGATATTAGCCGCAAAAATTCCTTGAACGATACCCTCTCGCAATTGGCTAAAATCCCATAGGCACGACAACACTGATCGCGTATCTCCGTGGGCTTCGACGCAAGCAGTTCCTTGCGCGCATGCGATTCCAGATTGACTATTTCCAAAACCGCTCGCTGTACTTCGGATAAGATATAATCTTCATCCACCCCCAACGTAACTTCGTTGCTGATCTGGTACATATATCCTTCCGCCGCACTGCCCTCACCGTACACGCCGCGCACCGTATGCCCCAGCCGCGAAATTTCACGGATCAGGCGGCTCATCTTTTTCATCCGCGTAAGCCCCGGCAAAAATAACATAACCGACGCCCGCAACCCCGTTCCCAAATTGGTCGGACACGCCGTAAGATATCCAAGCTGCGCGTCGAATGCAAACCGAAGTTTTTTGGACAATTCATCGTCTACCGCCGATATTTTCAAATACGCAAGAGAAAGATTCAAACCTTTGACAATGTATTGCTCGCGCAAATGATCCTCTTCGTTGATCATTACCGAAAATTTTCCGTGCAACGGATCCTCTTCTTCCTCTTCCGCTATCAGTGCCGCACCGCACGCTTTGTTTTTGGCAAGCTCCGCACTGATCAGATGATCGTCCCGCAAAGACTGCGCTACCGTTTCCGTGATGACATCCATCGAATACAATCGGAAACTGCGCACCCCGCTCGCCGCCTCAAAAACCGTTCGCACAATTTGCTTGGCTTTGATCGGATCGCTCAGCCGATCCGGAAAAGGATGATCTGCCAAATTTCGCGCCAACCGCACCCGCGAAGAGGCAACCGTACTCTCAATATTATTGATCATCGTTTCCCCCTTCTTTGCCTCGCTCGATCATCCGACTGATCTCCCGTATATCGCGATTGAGCTTTTCCGCATCTTTCATTCTCTTTTCTTTGAGCGCCCGCTCCAGTTCCGAACGCAGCCTCTTTTGCACTTCCAACAGCTCGTATACCGTTCCGATTCCCAAAGGTCTCTTGCCTTCATGCGTCGTCTTGCCCTGGATCCGCCGTATGACCGGTAACAGTTCTTGGCGGAAAACTTCATAGCATACCGCACAACCGACAAGGCCGCTGTGCGTATAATCATCCAATGTCATGCCGCAATTGGGACATTTGCGCCCGTCCTGCTTTTCATCCGGCTCTAAAAACGACACAAAAAAATCCGGTTCGCTGCCCGCATATTTTGCCGCCTCGCCCAACCGTTCATAACATTCATCGCATAAACCGGCATCTTCCCCGTCTTTTTTGATAAAATGCGTCGCCGGCCTCTGTTTACAGTTAAAACAAAGCATCTTACTTTCCAAGTTCCTTCCGTAATCGCCTGTAAGAAAATGATCCGTTTTTCCACACCGCATACCGCGCGGCGGCATAAAAATTCCTTTGCTGCCCTTTCAAATCATGTTCCTTTCAAAAGTATTATACCACCGAATACCGCCGTTGTAAACACTTTTTTCAAACTCATGCCTCTTTTTTGCCTCCGTTCTACCCTTCCGATCTATATATAGTCCTCCCGATTCATCCGCTGACGGATTTTTTCGATGGCTCGCTTTTCTATCCGCGATATGTACGAACGCGAAATTTTTAAAAATGCCGCCACTTCCCTCTGCGGCATCGGCGCTCCGCTCTTTAAACCGTACCGAAGACAAATCACCGTATATTCCCGTTCACACAACGTTTCTTCCAGCAACCGCATAAATTTTTCCTTTACCATCCGAGATTCCACCGTTCGGAATACCCCTTCTTCCTTTTCAAATAAAATATCCAGAAGCGTAAGCTCATTTCCTTCTTTGTCCACCCCCACCGGATCGGATAAATATGCGGTATTTTTGTGCTTTTTATTGCTGCGGATAAACATTAAAATTTCGTTTTCGATGCAACGCGCCGTATACGTCGCAAGCTGCGTTCCCCGTCCCGGCTGATATGTATTGATCGCTTTGATCAATCCGATGCTCCCCACCGAGATCAGATCATCCGTCTCCGCCGCGCCGTTATACTTCTTGACTATGTGCGCAACCAGACGCATATTGTGCCGCACCAGCACATCTTTTGCCGCCTTGTCTCCTGCTCGGGCCAATTTCAGATACCGCGCCTCCTCTTCGGGCGGAAGCGGCTTCGGAAAAGATCCTTTTCCGCCCACTGCCGACGTAAAAAACAAAAGTTTCCCTATGATCAGCCGCAAAAAATCAAACAGCATATTGCAATACCCCCGTGTTTCGATATGGCTAATATATGATTTTCTCGGCTTGTACCATTCATAACCGCTTGAGAAACCCCGCTATAATTCAAAAGAATTGCCTTTGTTTGTCCCAAACATCGTAAAATTTTTTAAAAACTGTGCGCCCGAAACAAATGTTTCGGGCGCACAGTTTTCCGTGTTTATTAAATTCCGGTTTGATTTATCTTTCTTCCGCTTTATCGGATCCCATAAATTTTCGGATCGCTCCGTAGGTTTCATCACTGATCAGATGTTCCATTCTGCACGCATCCGTGTCCGCATTTTTTTCGGATACGCCCAGCCGCATCAAAAACTCTTGCAAAAGCCGATGTTTTTCATATACTTCCGCAGCATATTCTTTCCCTCGTGCCGTCAGATGAATGTGCTTATCCACAAAAGCCACATACCCTTTCTGTGTAAGCAATCGCATCGCTTTGGTTACCGCAGGTTTTGAAACGCCCAGCTCCCGCGCAACTTCCACAGAGTGTACATCCTTTCCCTCCGCCGAAAGCCGCAGTATCGCTTCCAGATAGTCTTCCCCCGATTCGTTTTCGATCATTTTTCCCTCCTATTCTTCTTCCGGCTCCTTTCCCGGCCGCAATAACACTTCGTTATCCGACGTCTTTTTTAATAAACGAGTCAGCTCCAGAATATCTTTTTCCCCTAAAACGTCAATATAAAGATCAAAATAACGGATCATATCCGCATATTTTTCATCGTAAAATTTTTTCCCCGCTTCCGTGAGACAGACATCCATTTTCCGACGGTCATCCAACGATATATTCATCTCTACAAATTGTTTTTCTCGCAATGCACGCAAAATATTTGCCGCCCGCGCTCGGCTCACACGCAAATTTTCGCTGATCTGCGACGGGGTCACTGCCCCGTCGCAACCGCGCAAATAATTCAGCGCCGCAAGCTCGCCTTCCAAAAACTCATGTAAATTGACCATCAGATCCAATCTGTTCATGCGCCAAAGTTCCTGCATCAGCGCATCGCGTAATTTCGCTTTTTCCATCTTCGTTTCCTCGTTCGTTATTCATTCGATTTGAGAGATTCCGCCATATCTATCCTGTACAATTTGATGAGCATAAACGCATATACTACGATCGCAAAAGCTATCGTCAATAAAAACGCCCATAAATAACTTAAGCCCGCAATCGATTTTCCGAACATCATCGTTACACTGTTGACTCTCGATACAATAAACATATGCAACAAAAATCCGAGCAAAAGTCCGAACAATGAACCGACCACCGTAAGGATCGCACTCTCCCGATAAATATATCCCGCTACTTCGCTCTTCCGATAGCCCAGTACTCGCAATGTCGCAATTTCCCGCCTGCGCTCTTCAATATTGATGTTCGTAAGATTGTACAAAACGATCGCCGCAAGTCCCCCCGCACTCACAACCAACACCGCAATCACCAGTCCCATCGTAGATTCCAAGCCTTCGAACATCTGCATTTCCGAACTTACAAACGTCACCGACGTCACCATTTTTTCCTCAAATAAAGTACTCGTTGCAGAATCTTCGTCCTCGCTGCCGACTCCCGATTTGACGAGAAGCGTGTTGTCCTCTTTTTCGCCGAACAATCTTTCATAGCTTACGCGGCTCATGTATGCGCCGCTGCCGATATAATTTTCACAGATGCCATATACGACCAGCTTTGCTTCGTCCGTACCGACCCGATACCCGATGATATCGCCGACTTCGACTTCATAAGCCAAAGCTATATTCTCCGGCACAACGATAGCTCCTTCGGCTCCTTCCGGCAATACATAAGCCGATTCATCCGTACGCGTTATATCTATTATAGCAGAATTTTCCCGATTGTGCAACGAAACAAAAGACCGGAATTGCGAAGCATCTTCCACAAGATACAAATCTACACTTTCACTGCTGTCCCCGAATATCAGACGGCCGCTTTCACTGTAAATATCTATATACCGTTCTCCCTCCTGCTCCTTCGTTCCGATAAAGTCGCGCAGAACGCCTTCTTCCGGCAAATCCCCCCCCGTGTGTTCGATCACACAATCATAACGGATAATTTTACCATATTGCAGATCCGACGCCGCAACGACCGAATCGTTCAGCCCGAATCCTGCAAGAATCAAAGCCGTACAGCCCATGACCGAAATAATCGTGAGCAACATATTCCGCTTATAACGGAAAATATTGCGGATGGTCGCTTTCCACTTGAATTTCAAAGGCTTCCACAAAAATCCAATACGCTCGACGACAATTCGCTTTCCCGCTTTGGGCGCCTT
>CASEFE010000076.1 GCA_949287105.1 uncultured Bacillota bacterium | reverse complement strand
TTGTATATCTCAATCCTTTCCGTTGGATTTTTTGTCGTTTTTCTAATTCCCCTATTGATTTTCCTTTTTTTAATTATTTACTATCCCTATGGAACGAACTTGTTCTATAAAAATTTCAAAAGCGGCTCTATTAAAATTAAAAAAGTGGCGCCCCGCCTTTGCTTCCACAAAGGCGGGGCGCCGCTCAGCTTATATATTTTTTGTTTCAAAAAGATAAGCTTTTTTCTGCATTATAAAATTGCGGACGGCAAATGCCGTCCGCAACCGAACTTTTTCCGTTTCGACGAAACGAAATCAATCAAAATAATAAGGTTTACCCGTCTTTTCAGACTCGTAAATGCCTTCCAATATACGCGTTACGACCGCAGCCTGATCTGCCGTCACATACAGATTACCCTTGCCGAGAATGGCGTTCGTAAAGCATACCGATTCGAGATCTTCGGGAGCACCGCCGCCGCTTCCTTCAAAGAACGCAACCGCGCCTTCGCCGAGTTCGGGCTTTATCATGACCTGCTTGCCGCCGAGAATGGTGTTGATGCGGACTCCGTCCAACATATCCGCGCCCGCTTTGTCGCCGCAAATGGTCGTGATCGCCTCATGCGGATCCGCCATGTTCAGCGCCCAACTCGATTTCAGATAGATCACCGCACCGTTTTTCATGACCACAAACCCGAACGCACTGTCTTCCGCCGTGAATCTTTCGGTGTCCCAATCGCCCCAGATATTGCCCGTATTCGTCTGCTTGTTCAGCTTATGGAAAGTCTTTCCGACGCAATAAGCGGGTTCATAATTGTTCATCATAAAGAGCGTCAGATCGAGCGCATGCGTTCCGATATCGATGAGCGGTCCGCCTCCCTGCTTTTCCTGATCAATAAATACGCCCCATGTGGGAACGGCGCGGCGGCGGATCGCGATCGCTTCCGCATAATATATGTCACCGAACATTCCTTCATCCGCACGCTGTTTCAGATAGATCGCATCCGAACGGAACCTGTTCTGGTATCCGATCGTCAGAATCTTTCCGGACTTATCGCGCGCTTCCAGCATCTTTTTCGCCTCGGCATAATTCATTGCCATCGGCTTTTCACACAATACATGCTTGCCCGCATTCAGCGCGGCAACCGTGATCTCACAGTGCGCACAGTTGGGCGTCAGAACGAGCACGGCATCGATGCTCTTGTCTTTGAGCAGTTCTCTGTAATCGGTGTACACCGCGTCCGTCGGCTTACCGTAGTCCTCGCGCGCTTTCACCGCACGCTCCTCGATAATGTCGCAGAATGCCACCATTTCCGATGCGGGATTCCGTTTTTCGGCAGGCATATGTTTTCCGTTTGCGATCCCGCCGCAACCGATGACGCCGATCCTTACTTTCTTTTCCATAATAATCTCCTGATAATCTCCTGATTTATTTCTCCCCTTTCAAGGGTACTTTCCGATTCTTTATGAAGCCCGTTTTGCTTCGTTCATTCCGCCAGTTTTCGCATGTTTTGCAGGCTGCGTTTGAGATATTCTTCTTCCCCGCAAGGATATTGTTCGACTTCCAGAATAGCCCATTCCACGCCTTGCTCCTTCGCCTGCGAAAAAACGCCTTTCATATCCACAACGCCTTCGCCCACGATCGGCTGCGCACTTGCAAGCGGATCGCCCGCCGGCGCTTCCTTGATATGCACTGCCGCAAGGCGGTCTCCCAGACTGCGCATATACGACACGGGCGCCTTGCCCCCTACATGCAGCCAGAATACGTCCGTTTCCGCCTTGATATCCGCATCGGCAATGAATTTTTTCATGTAATCGTTGCCGCCCGCAAATTCATGCGCATGGTTGTGATACCCGAACACAATCCCGCGCGCATCCAAAAGCGCTTTGGCTTTTGCCGTCTGTTTCAGAACTTCTTCGTAGCGCTTCGGATCGGCAAAATCCTCCGTGGAAATCGACGCAATAAATACATAACGAATGCCAAGGGCCTCGATGTACGGCAAATTTGCCTCCACTTCCCCCGCTCCCATATGGGCCGAAACAGGCGTCAGCTTGTATTTTTCCACAAGCTCCTTCATCTCCGCGGGAGTTTTATCGTAAAAGCCGGCAAACTCGATACCGTCATATCCCGTCTCGGAAACCAGTCGCAAAGCCGCTTCCGCGCCCTTTTCCTTCGCAAACTCACGCAGACTGTATAACTGAATACCGATCTTCATTTTACGCCCACCACATATTCGTATTGCCCTGACGGATGATGCTATCCTGCACCAGCTTGATCGCCTTTTCCAGCCCTTCCTTGGGCGCCATCAGACCGTCTTCGTGTTCGATGGAAATGCTGTCGTTGTACCCCGCAACAAAGAGTGCGGAAAAAATCTGTTTCCACAGCCCCGCATCGTGCCCGTAACCGAGCGTGCGGAACATCCAGGAACGATTGGGCATATCGGTAAACGATTTGGTATCCAAAACACCGTTTTTACGCATATTGGACTCCAACAGCTGCGTGTCTTTCGCATGGAAATAATGGATGGCTTTGGCTTTTCCGAGAATACGGATCACTTCCAGAATATCCATGCCCTGCCAGAACAGATGCGAAGGATCGATGTTCGCGCCGACGATCGGCCCCACCGCATCGCGAAGGCGAAGACAGGTTTCCGGATTGTACACGCAAAAACCGGGGTGCATTTCCAACGCGATCCGCTTTACACCGTGATCCGCCGCAAATTTGACCGCCTCTTTCCAATACGGGATCAAGACTTTCTCCCACTGCCATTCCAAAGCTTTCGGATAATCGGTCGGCCATGCGCAGGTGATCCACGACGGAACCTTTGCGTCCGGATCCGAACCGGGACAACCCGAAAACGTGACCAGTCGATCGACGCCGATCTGCCCCGCAAGCACACACGCCGCACGAAAATCCGCCTCGAACGCTTCCGCCGTCGCCTTGTCCGGATGTACACAGTTACCGTGCACCGCCAAAGCGGAAATACCCATCTTGTTCCGACGGAATGTTTCCATTAGCTCTTCGCGCGCCTTTTTGTCTTTGCTCAATACGAGCGCGTCGGCATGCGCCTTTCCGGGATAACCGCCTACGCCCAGTTCAAATTCATCCACGCCGAGTCCCGAAAGATACCGAAGGCTCTCGTCCAGACTGTATTCGCCGAGAATACCGCTTACTACACTGATTTTCATTCCTTAATTTCTCCTTATTTTCCCGCCGATCATTCGGTTTACAGACATTTTTTGATCACAACGTTTTTATGCGCCGATAACGCCGCAGATTCCATCACATGCATCACGCGCAGAACTTCTTCGCGGCGGATCGCCTTTTCCTCTTTCCCTGCGCACGCCGCCACAAAATTTTTATAAAACGCAAACGGCTCTGCTCGTACGATGGGCAACGGCAATTCTTTTACGGTGTCGTCTACCCGCGGCGCCATGGTGCGCGTAAACCCGTTGCCGGCCTTGATACCCTTGATTTTTGCATCTTCGCGGACAACCACATGCGTCATGCCGCCCGAAAGATCCCAATCCCGTATCGTCGCCGTTCCTTCCGTTCCGTATACCTGCCACCGCGGAAGATTACGGAAACAGTCCGTCGCGACCACGATGCGATATTTTATCCCGTTTTCAAAATCGACGGTCAGATTGAATCCGTCATCCACTTCTTCGCCATAAATATAACTGTATTCACAATACAGGCTCCGAATGGGCGAATTTATCATCAACAGCATCTGATCGATCAGATGCACGCCCCAATCGAGCATCATGCCGCCACCCTGCGCCTGTATTTTACGCCAGTCGCCGGGGATCCCGTTTCCGCCCATCACGCGCGACTCGATACAGTATACTTCGCCGATCGCTTTCGTATCCACAATGTTTTTCACGGTGAGATAATCCTCGTCCCAGCGGCGATTCTGATGCACTTCAAACACGACGCCAGCCTTTTCCGCCGCCGCATACATCTTTTTTGCCTCCGCACTCGATAAAGCGATCGGCTTTTCACTGATGATATGCTTGCCAGCCTTCGCCGCCGCCTCCGCATACGGAAGATGAAAATCATTGGGCGTCGCGATCAGTACCGCGTCCACATTTCGGTCTGCCCAGACCTCTTCGGCGCTCGCATATGCGCGAAGACCAAGCTCTTCCGCAGCCTTGCCGCGCTCCGGTTTGATATCATATACACCGATCAAATGTAAAGGATATTCCGGATTGGTTTCCGCATACGATTTCAGACACTGCGCATGATATCCTCCCATTCCGCCAAATCCTATGATCACAAGATTCATACTACTTCTCCTCACATGTTGACTTTTCATTTATTTAATGATATAATACCACTAAAAATTGCGCTTCGCCACGCATTTTTCAAGAATTTTATCCCGAATATTGACTTTTTATGAAAACTTCATTTTTTTATGAATCCTTGCACGACAAGGACGATGTCGTCAAACTCAATCAGGGAGGCACGGGAAACACCCTGCCGCATTTCCACCGCAGTTTTGAAATGCTCTACATCTTAGAAGGTTCCGCAAAATTCTGCGTCAACGGCGTGTCTTTCGTCGCCTCTAAAAATGAGATCGCGTTCGTACACAAATGCTGCATCCATGAACTGAAACCCGATGCGCATTTCGTTGACTACATTCTGATCATCGGCCCGCGCTTTGCCGAAGATTTTTCCAACCTTTTGCAAAACAAAACTCTGCCCTGCCATCTTTCCGATCGGGATTTTAATTCTTCGCTTATTCCCTACTTCGCGGCTCTCAACGCGCTCAAAGAAAATTCTCCCGCCGCGGAATTGACCAAAAAAGGCCTGATCAATGTCATCCTCGGGAACCTCATCTCTCATTATCCCACCGTACCCGTCACCACGACGCCCAATATCGGCATTATCGTTCAGGCACTCAATTATATCGACGAACATTATGCCGAACCGATTTCGCTCGATTCCATTTCTTCCGAATTCGGCTACAACAAATACTATTTTTCCCGCCTGTTCAATACCTACATCGGCGAAACGCTCAACAGCTATATCAATATGGTACGCGTGCGCAAGGTCGTTTCCGAAGCGCAAAGGGAAGAAGCTCCCGCACTCTCCGCACTCGTTTTCGCCAACGGATTCGATTCCATGACGACCTTCTACCGTAACTTCGCCAAATATTACGATAAGCCCCCCACACAGATCTTTCGGGAACAATAACGAAAATTTAATGAAAAGAAAAGCTCTTTCCGCGCGGGAGTAATTTCGCCTTTTTTGCGAAAACTGCCTTTTCTAAAAAGCGGTTTCCGATAGAGGAAACCGCTTTTTTATCTCATAGGTGAATTATACTATTAAGTGCAACACCTAAAGAAAAAAAGAGTTCATACAAATCTGTGGTAAAATAGAGCTGCGAAACCAAATTT
>CASEFE010000075.1 GCA_949287105.1 uncultured Bacillota bacterium | reverse complement strand
GGAATGCGGCGTCAAAAGTTTTCAAAAAAAGCGTGTCTGAAATTATTTTGAAAAAGAGAGGATTTCTTTTTTACAGCGATTAGTCTTAAAAAAATTTAATGAAAATAATCGTATATGTAGGGTTTTCTCGGAGTGCGGCGCGTATGCGCGGCACTCCGAACTTTCATCCTTTTTTCTGAACAGCCATTACTTTTACGCTGCCGCACAAAACTTCTGAATAGGAATAAGCAGTTTTGCCGAGGTAATCTTTGTCGTCGGGGGATACGGTGAAGAGGGCGGGATAGACACCTGTCAATTTTCCCGTAAAGTCGCTGGTTTTATTTCTCCCGAGGTTGACGTGGATGCGCACGTCCTGGCCGTAAAAATTTCGGATTTCTTCTTTGATGCGCGGTAAATTTTTGGTTCCCTTGATCATAGCGGACTCCTTTTGCGGCGCATCGCGCCGCAACCGTATTTTTGACAAAAAAGGGGCAAAATATGCAGTTTCGTCAAAAAAATTTTTCTTTCGCGAGGCAAAACGGTCATAACGAGGAAAGTGGCGACATACAATGAAAATGAAATCTTCGGAGGTATACAAAAAATGACGGTTACGCCAAATTACGAAAAATATGAATACATAGCGGAAGGGCCGGCGATCAAAAGCCAGTCGATCGTGGAATGTCGCCTGGCGGACTGGGCAGAAAATCGCATTCTGGCCGTCAGTCCGAGTGCGGTTTGCGGCGAAGCGGAAGTTTTGTCGGGGGAGATCCGGTACGGCGGGAAGCTGTATTTTTCCGTTGTGGCGTCGGCGCCGGACGGAACGCTGGTAGCAGCCGAGCGGGGCGTGGAGTTCACGCACAGGGCTGAATGTGAACAGGCGGCACCTGCGCAGACGGCGGAAGTAACCTTGTGCATTGAAAAGACGGAACGCCGCCAGGAGGGGAAATCGGTGATTCTGTCCGCCATAGTTACGGCGACGATACGGCTTCGCATTCCGGTGCAAGTGCAATATTTAACGGGCGGCGAGGGAGTTGTATGCAATTTCGGGTCGGTACGCATGCCGAAAAGCTGGCTGTGCAGCGGAACGGCGGAGCTGGAAGAAGAATTTGATACCGATTATGTGAGCGACGTGCTGTTGCACAGCGAACAGGTATATGTAACGCGCGCCGTGTGTGCCGCGGGCTTTTTGGATGTATCGGGGGAAGTGAATCTCGGCGTTCTTGCGGGGCGAGAAGGCGAAAAGGAAGCCGTTTCTTATGAACGGCTGATCCCTTTCCGTGCGGAAATCCCGTGCGATGAAGCGGTAACGGGCATGGCTTGCCGCGTGGAAGCGCACGTTGTTTCGGTCAATCTGACGTGTGCCTGTGACGAAGAGAAAAACCGTTGTCGGATTCTGGCGCAGATCAATCTGGAAATTGCGGGAAAGGTATGCCGTTCGGAAGAGCTGGTCATGCCGCAGGATGCGTTTTGTATCGGCAGGAGCTGCGAACTTGACCATGACAGTGCAACGTTTGAAGAACCTGTGTGTGCGTTCACTGCGACGGAGCGCGTGATCGGAACGGCGGCTCTGGACGGCAGTGTAGACAGAAATTGTTCAATGCAGGCGGCGGCTCTTTGCGGAGCGGAAGTTGCCGCGACGGTTGCGGACGGTGAAATCGAAGCGGAAGGCGTACTTAACGCCGTTGTATTTTTCAAAGACGGCGAAGGCGCGCCGAAAACGGTAAACATCAGTCTTCCGTTTGCATTTCCGGTGCGGAGCGATCGGGCGCGGAAGGGAATGCGGGCGGAAGTATCGGCGATCGCCTGCGGTGTATCGGCGCGTCAGAGGCAGGAGGGCGAACTGGAAGCGGAAGGATCATTGAAACTGTATGTGACGCTGTTTGCGAGCGAAAAAAATTCGTTCATAAGCGAATTGCATGCAGGGGAAGAATGCCACGAGGAAGGCGGGGCAGTGGGTGTGTATTTTCCTGCCGCCGGCGATACGCTGTGGGATACCGCCAAAAAACTCGGAAAGCCGACCGAAGAAGTACAGCGTTGCAATCCCGATCTCAAATATCCCTTGACGGGAACGGAACGCATTGTGGTATGGCGCCAAAAAAAATTACAGGCATAAAGGGCGGAATAAACGAAGTTTTCCGCTTCTGAGCAGAAAACAAATTTGCGGCAGGGTGCTTTTCACCCTGCCGCTTTGCATTAAAAAGCCTGTGGGTGGAAAGTGCGCAAAAGTTAAGGTTTATTTACAATGAAAACGGAAAAAACAAACAAAGAGAAAAAAAGAAGAGAAAAAGGCAGCGAATTTCGAGCGATTTAAGAAAAAAAGGCAAAATAAATTGTTAAAATTGTGTGTAAAGTTCACAAATTGTTTTCCGAATGTTTACAATTTACCTTTGAATGTGGTATAATAATGAAAAAAGCGGGGTATTTATGCTTGCGGCGAAGGTAAAAAGCTATGCGAAAATCAACCTGTCGCTGAACGTAAACGGAACGAGCGGCGGATATCACAGGATAGACAGCGTGGTAGCTTCCGTGGACGTATATGATACCGTATGCGCAAAACCGCGAAGGGATCGCCTTGTCAACGTATACATGCACGGCAAGGGCAGTGAGAAGATCCCGCCCGAACGCAACAATGCAGTGCTGGCGGGAGAAAAGTTTGCGGCGGCGTTCGGCACGAACGGAGCGGACATAGAAATTTATAAAGATATACCGATGGGCGCGGGAATGGGCGGATCGTCGGCGGATGCGGCGGGAGTGCTCAACGCGATGGCGAAGCTCTACAAAGTGACCGATCGGGCTATGCTGAAACAGCTTGCGGACGAACTGGGGAGCGACACGGGGTATATGCTGGAAGGCGGGTATGCGCGGATATTCGGGAGAGGAGAACAGATCGAAAAGCTTTCCTGTCCGCGGCCGCTGTTTTTATTGATGATCTTTCCGACCGGAGAAGTATCGACGGCGGATTGTTACAGGGAATACGATCGTTTTCCCGATCCTCTGCGTACGGAAAGCGCGCGGCAGAGCGAAGCGCTGCGGCGCGGCGATTTTACAGAAATTTCGAAGAATGTTTACAATGCGCTGTGTGCACCTGCTTGCCGTCTGAACGGCGATGTGGCACTGGCGTTGGAGCAGGCGGCGGCTTTGAGTCCTGCGGCGTATACGATAACCGGATCGGGCAGTGCGGTATACGCGCTGTTTGAAACCGAAGAACTTTGCCGATGGGCAAAATCGCGGTATCGCGGCAAATTTAAAACGCGGGTTGTAAAGACGCTGGCGCTTGTTCAAAAGAAAACACTATTTCGCAATCCTTTTGCCTTGGAAGAGGGGGAAGGGCGCGGCAAATAACCAATAAGAGAAAGGAGTTGCCCATTCTATGGAAGAGCGGAATCTCGAACTCGACGACGACGGAAAAATCAAAATCAAGAAAACGACGCAGGTATTGCCGGATGGGGAAGGAAGTACGGATGTATCGGTAGACGATATCGTTATCAACCTGCCGGAATTCAAGGGCTTCGGCGAGGAAACGGAAGATACGGTTTCCGACGAAGAGCTGGTACGTCGCAGCGAAGAGCGTGAACGGGAGCGGGCGAATCGGAAAGCGCTTGCAGAGCGGATGTATGAAGAGGCGGAAGCGCTGTTTGCGAAGGGTGAATTGGATGCGGCAGGCGAAAAATTTCTGGACAGTGCCTCACTCAACGGCGGAGACTGGCGGGCTTGGTTCGGAGTGGTACGGGTTCAGACGAAAGATCTGACGGAATTTTCTGCGATTTACGATTGCGAGCAGGCGTATGACAAAGCTTTCAGACGCATGAGCGCGGAAGACAGGCGCGGATTGGCGGAAAAATATGTTGAGCGTCTGCGGGCGCGTGCGGAAGTTTGTGCAAAGGAACATGAGCGGCTTTCGGCGGAGGATGCGCGGCTTCGTGAGGAACAGCGTCCGGCCATAGGAAGGCATTATCAGAGAACGATGGCGGTGTTTGTGTGTGTATTGCTGTTTTTTATCGGTTTTGTCGTGGCTGGCGGAATTTTTGCCGGACAGGTATACAATTACGAAGGTTCGACCTTTTTAGTGCTTTCTATCGTGAGTTTTGCCTTTGCGTTGGGATTGTTTGTGATATTGGCAGTCTATGCGAAGCGTCTTGTTTTGGCGCGTATCGCCAGAACGAAAAACGCACGGGCGGGAACGACGGAGGCAGGCGAGCAGGCGCGCGTATACGCGGAGGAAGAAGAACTTCTCCTTTCGATCATCGAAGATATGACAAAATGAAGTTAAATTTTTAACATAGCGCAATGCTTTCACTGGGCAATATGATTCACTATCAAAAAGCCGGCATCGGAAAATTTCCGATGCCGGCTTTTTGATGTACAAAGCAATTTCGTGCAGACGAAAAATAAGGCAAAGCCGCGGGATTTGGAATAGATAAAAGGCAAGATTTCTAAAGAACACGGCGAATTGTATTTGGAACAAAAGAGGCACCGAAGAGAAAATATTTCCGAATAATAAATTGAAAGCAATAGGAAGGGGCGAAAAAAACGGGTTGGAAAAAAATCCTTTTGAAATTTTGTGAAAAAGGTAGTATGAAGCGGTTGACAACGGCAGTATATTCTGATATACTTTTATCGATAAAAAAATATCGATAAAAATTTGTATTGGGTGACAAAGAGATGGGGAACAATAAACAAATACAGAATGTATCGAAGGCGACCATAGGGCGGTTGCCGGCGTATCATCGATATTTGAAGGAACGGCAAGGAGCGGGCGAGAAGACGGTATCGTCGACGGCGGTAGCGGAAGATCTGCATCTGAACGCGGTACAGGTACGCAAGGACTTATCGGAAATCAGTTCTGTAGCGGGCAAGCCGAAACTGGGGTTTGACATAAGCGAGCTGATCGAGGATATAGACAGGATCTTAGGATACGACAATGTGACGGATGCGGTGATTGTGGGAGCCGGCGGACTCGGATCGGCGCTGATCGGGTATGGCGGATTCAAGAATTACGGACTGAACATCGTGGCGGCGTTTGACAATGATCCGGAGCGGATCGACCAGGTTCTGAGCGGAGTAAAGGTATTTGATTCGAATGAACTTGTGAAGTTGGTGCGGCGTTTGAACGTGTTGATCGGGATCATAGCGGTACCGAAGGCCGCGGCGCAGGGTGTTGCGGATGCTTTGGTAGAAGGCGGCGTTCGGGCGATCTGGAATTTTGCGCCGGTGCATCTGAGCGTACCGGAGAATGTAGCAGTTAAAAACGAGGACATGGCGGCATCGCTTGCGATTCTGTCCAAGCGCCTCGCGGAAATTTTATACAATGAAAAATAAAGGAAAGGAGTGTTTTATGGAGAACGAAAGGATCGTTGATTCGGTGGAAGCATTATTGGCCAAGATCGAACAAGTGCGGAAAGCGCAGGAGGAGTTTGCGACCTATACGCAGGAGCAGGTAGACAAGATCTTTGCGGCGGCGGCGTTGGCGGCGAACAATCAACGCATACCCTTGGCGAAGATGGCGGTAGCAGAGACGGGCATGGGTGTCGTGGAAGATAAAGTCATCAAAAATCATTATGCGGCAGAATATATTTACAACACATACAAACATACGAAGACGGTAGGAGTCATTGAAGAAGACGCGGCGTTCGGCACGAAAAAAATTGCGGAGCCGATCGGCGTTGTAGCGGCGGTCATACCGACGACGAACCCGACCTCGACGGCGATATTCAAGACGTTGATCTGTCTGAAAACGCGTAACGGCATCATTATATCCCCGCATCCGCGTGCGAAGGGCTGCACGATCGCGGCGGCGAAGGTAGTGCTCGACGCGGCAGTGAAAGCGGGTGCGCCGGAAGGGATTATCGGCTGGATCGACGTACCGTCTTTGGAAATGACGAACACCTTGATGAAGACGGCGGATATCATATTGGCGACAGGCGGTCCCGGCATGGTACGCAGCGCGTACAGTTCGGGAAAACCGGCGTTGGGCGTCGGCGCGGGCAATACGCCGGCGATCATTGACGAAACGGCGGACATCACGGTGGCTGTCAACTCGATCATTCATTCCAAGACGTTTGATAACGGCTTGATCTGTGCATCGGAGCAGTCTGTGATTGCGGAAGATTCCGTATATGACAAGGTCAAGGCGGAGTTTATCAAGCGCGGTTGTCATATTTTGTCCGACGAAGAGAAGGACAAAGTGCGCAGCACAATGATCATCAACGGGGCTCTGAATGCGAAGATCGTAGGGCAGAGCGCGCCGAAGATCGCCGAGATCTGCGGATTTTCGGTTGCGCCGACGGCGAAAATTCTGATCGGGGAAGTGGAGAGCGTGGAACTCGAAGAGGCATTCGCGCACGAAAAGCTTTCGCCGGTTCTCGCGCTGTATCACGCCAAGGATTTTGACGAAGCGGTCGCAAAAGCGGAGCGTCTGATCGCGGACGGCGGATACGGACACACCTCTTCGCTTTATATCAATCAAATCACCGAAAAGGACAAGATCGCGAAATGGCAGGAAGCGATGAAGACGTGCCGTATGCTCATCAACATCCCTTCTTCGCAGGGTGCGATCGGGGATATTTACAACTTCAAGCTCACGCCTTCGCTCACGCTGGGCTGCGGTTCGTGGGGCGGAAACTCCGTATCGGAGAACGTCGGCGTAAAGCATTTGCTGAACATCAAAACCTTAGCGGAGAGGAGAGAAAATATGCTGTGGCTCAGACTTCCTGAAAAAGTATATCACAAGAAGGGCTGCCTGCCCGTT
>CASEFE010000074.1 GCA_949287105.1 uncultured Bacillota bacterium | reverse complement strand
CGTACGGCTGGTACCATTCGATATCCATATGCCCGTGATTGATGACAAAGGCCGTGATCTTTTTTTTCATGTTTCCCCCTTGGGCAGTGTCTGCCAAGATTATTTTTTTCTTGTTTTCGGTCAACTGAATACAGTTTTCCCGTTGCCGCACTCCGTTTTTTCATGAATCTGCTTATTTCAATGCAGATTGCCGTTTTCAGTAAGGATTCTTTGAACCGTATTCTCCGTTCCGTCGTCTGTAAACGTTATGTTCTCTGTTTTTCGATCAAGTCTTTTATTGTTTAACGACTGAAAATTTTGTTTTCTGTCTTGTGGATCAGAAGAGTATGCGGTACACGCCGAAAAAATTTTTCGGCAAAATATGAGCGGTCAGAAAGAAACCCGCGGATCCGAAATGCAAAACCCGCGGCTTTCAAGCCAGACAAGCGCCGAATCGAACCAACCGATACATTCTTTCGATAATCCGTCCAGCATGGACGAATCCCATGCGTCGATGCGTCCGGTTGCCTGTCCGTGCCGTCCTTTTTCATAGATGTGCAGGGCAAACGGAACCTTGTTTTTCCGATATGCGGCGGCGAGAGACAGGCTGTTTTCTACGGGAACCAACTCGTCTTCGAGGGTGTGCCAGATAAAGGCAGGAACGCTTGCCGCATGAACATAGCTACAAAGATCGAGCTTTTTTTTGAAAACAGCATCCGAACCGCATAGATTTTCGGCCGAAGGTGCATGCGTGTATTTTCCGGATAAAGCGGTCAGCGGATAGCATAAAACCGCGGCGTCCGGTTTGGAGTTTGCAAGGGAAAAAGAGCCGTCGTCCAGTTCTCGTAAGTTGTTGCCATAGACGGCAAGAGTGCCGGCAAGATGTCCCCCTGCCGAAAATCCGATAACGGCGATTTGATCGCTGAGAATGTGCCACATATCGGCATGCGCGCGCACGTATTCGACAGCCCACAGCGCTTCACGGAAACAGGCTACCGAACGGCTGTTGACCGTATAAGCAAGAACAAATACCTGATACCCTGCCGCAAAATAGCGAACGGCAACGGGCGACGATTCACGGTCGCAAAGCCCGCCGTAAGCCCCGCCCGGAAAAACGATCATGGCCGGATATTTTCGATAAGGATTTATGATCGGAGAATTTTCATGCAGATATACCGTCAAAAACCCGCCCGTCTCCCGTATATCGCGCGTATATGTAAATTCGTTGTATAAATCGATTGTTTTATGTATCATAATACAGTTTTTCCTATTGCTTCGCCGAAACGAATGCCGAGCAAAAGATCTTCGGGCGCATCGAAATGCAGTCCGTCTTTCCCGATCGGAAGATCGCGCGTGGAGATCGTTATGCTGTTTGTGTGGGTTACAGAATACCTGCGCTGCGCGCCGCGTACGGTTTCCGAATAGGGAGCAACGGGCGCATTCGTGGCAATTTCTCCGATAAAAAGAACGGGATCGCTGTCGAAAAGCTCTGCTTTCATGCAATCGAACAAGTCACAAAGATTTTCATAATAGGCGTTCGCAATGGCGGCGTCTTTGTCGGAATCCGATTCCCCCTGCATCCAGACAAGCGATTTGATTTCGGGCAGAAAACCCGCTTCGATCAGTGCTGAACGTCCGCGATACACCGCCTCGCTCCATTTTTTGTAGTGAAACCCCGGATGCCCGAACGTGATCGGCTCCCCTTCCCATTTTGTCCGCGGAATCCAGTCCCAAAAAAGATTGCTTCCGCCAAATGCGTAGCGCAACAGAGCAAAAGGCCGATCGTATTTTTTTTGCAATACTTTGGAAATACCGTATTCGATCCCCATTTGCGAGGGATTGTTCCCCATTCCCAAAGATACGCCGCGGATCAGCTTTCCGCACATGGGAAGCGAAAAATTCCCTTCTTCGTACAAAATTGCCCGATCAAACGTCTCTTTTTGGAAATCTGTCGGCAAAGTAGATAAATTGGTACAGCCGACCGCGTTGGATTGCCCTGCGATCAGATGAACATCAATGGGTGTAAGTTTCATATTTTTCCCTCCGAAAAAAGAAATCATGCAAAATAAAATACCGCGCAGGCCACAAAAACGGTGCGAT
>CASEFE010000073.1 GCA_949287105.1 uncultured Bacillota bacterium | reverse complement strand
GGGGTCACCAAAACAAAAAGCACAGCTTTCAAGCTGTGCTTTTTGTTTTGTCGTACAAGCGAGCGGCGAACCCGAAGGATTTATGCGAAAGCGAAGTGTCGGCAAAAGATGTTCAGGGATTGGATGTATCCTGCCGGGAGAGGCTGAAAAGATAGTTTTTCCGATATTCGCCGGGGGATACGCCCATGTATTGTTTGAAGACGTGGTTGAAATGGCTCAAAGAATCATAACCGATGGTCGTGGAGATAGAAAGGGTCGTAAAGTCGGTATGTTTTAAGAGATTGCAGGCGTGACTGATTTTTAATTTCGTCAGGTATTGGACGGGGGTAACGCCGAGGTTTTGTTTGAAGGCGGCGATCAGGATAGGCGGGGAATAACTGCTGAGTTCATAAAGGTCGGCGACCGATCGGTCTAAAAAAGCAGACGAATGGATTTTGGTAAGGAGTTCGTCAAACCAGGCAGGGTAAGGGGATTTGAGAGCGGAAAGGTATTTGTTGAGCAGGGAAATGGCGTTAAACAAGAGAGTGAGAAGTTCCGCGGAATAGACAGATTTATTGGAAGCGTCGACGAGGTTGATGCGATTCACGATATAGAGGAGGTGATTGAAGTCGGCATCATTGATCCGAAAGAGGACGGCGTTTTTGATCTGCATCAATTTATCGAACAGAGAAGGGCTTAAAATATCGCAGAGTTTCTGAACGATTTCCGTTTCGCCGGCGATATTGAGGTGTTGCTGCGGACCGTTGGGGGAGGGCAGAAACTGGTGAGTATCCGAAGGACGGACGAAAGAGAGGGTGTTTTTTTCGAGGATGATTTTTTCGCCGTTGATGAGGTAATGTACGGTGCCCTGGGTAATGAGAAAAATTTCGCAATAATCGTGGTTGTGCAGGGCGGTGCGAGGCTGATTCCACATATGGAAATCGACGTTGGATTGGCTGTTGCTGAATTTTTTGGAAGATGAAAAATGTTCTATCATACGAATATTATAGCGAAAAACGGCGGGCTTCGTCAAGAGGGAGACTTAAAAAAATAGCAAAGATTTTTAATAAATATACAAGAAATTCTTTTTTTATTGTGATAGAATGGGAGAAAAAATAAAATCGACAGAAAGCTTTCTTGTGAAAACACAAAAAGCGAGGGAGAGAAAAGAAATGAATTACAAACAGGAACGACTGCTCGTTATTATGAGGCGATTAAAGCGGAATATTGTGCGGGAAGCCATACCTTTGGGAGAGATGCGATGCAAAGAAACTGGCTATAAAACGGGGAGCGTGTTGCCTGAGCCGGATAAAAGCTGGAAAAAATTTTCGCAAGGCGACAAGTTTGGCGGCTATGATCGGCACATGTGGCTGGCGGCGGATGTAGAGGTTCCTGAAACGCTTTTTGGTAAAGGAAAGGAATATTCTGTGGAATTAAGGCTGCGCGTGGGATGTGAAGGATGGGATGCCGTCAATCCGCAGTTCATGATTTATATTGACGGGGAACTGATGCAGGGCTTTGACGTCAATCATCTGGAATTGCCGCTCGATCCGAAGAAGAAAAAATTTCGGCTGACGGTTTATACGTATTCGGGCTGTCCGATGCCGGATGCGGAAACGGGCAAGCGGGAAGTGCCCGATTTCACGCTGAATTTTGAGTGGATCCGAAAAGATCTTCTGGCGGAAAAGGTATATTACGATATCAAAGTTCCTTACGAAGTGCTGAATTATTCGGAAGAAAACACGAAAGAATACAACGATATCCTGCGAGGGCTGTGCGGGATCGCGGATCGGCTGGATCTTCGCGATGCGGACTCGGAAGGGTATCGGGAAGGGCTTCGCGCTGCCTCCGACTATGCGGACAAAGAATTTTATCAAAAGGTCTGCAAACCCGGCAAGCCGGCAGTGACGTGTATCGGGCATACGCATATCGATATAGCCTGGCTTTGGACGGTAGCGCAGACGCGTGAAAAGGCGCAGCGGTCGTTTTCGACGGTGATAAGGCTGATGCGCCGATATCCGAAGTACAAATTTATGTCATCGCAGGCGGTATTGTATGCGATGGTAAAAGAGGAAGCGCCGGCGCTGTATGAAGAGATCAAAAAGGCGGTGAAGGAAGGCCGTTGGGAAGTGGAAGGCTCCATGTGGGTAGAAGCGGACTGCAACCTGATCAGCGGAGAAAGCCTTGTGCGGCAGATCCTGAAAGGAAAGAATTTTTTCCGAAAGGAATTCGGGATCGACACGAAAGTCGTATGGCAGCCGGACGTATTCGGGTATTCGGCGGCGATGCCGCAGATTTTGAAAAAGAGCGGGGTAAAACGGTTCGTAACGTCCAAGATCAGCTGGAACGACACGAACAAAATGCCCTATGATCTGTTCCGCTGGAAGGGGATCGACGGGACGGAAGTGGACACATATTTTCTGACGGCGCAGGATAAAGTCAAGGGGAAAGAGCCTGCAAACTTTACGACGTATGTGGGCGTAGGTTCGCCTTCGCAGGTAGCGGGATCGTGGGATCGGTTTCAGCAGAAAGATCTCTGCGACGAATCCATTCTCACCTACGGGTTCGGCGACGGAGGCGGCGGGCCCACATCGGAATATATAGAACAGATCGAGAGGATGTCTTACGGGATCCCCAACTGTCCGACGGCGGAGTTTGATACGGCATCGGCGTTTTTGGACCGCGTCTTTACGGACGCCGAAGAGCGGGGCAAGATCCCTGTATGGGCGGGAGAGCTGTATCTGGAATACCATCGCGGTACGTATACGAGCCAGGCGGCGAACAAGAAAAATAACCGCAAGAGCGAATATAAATACATTGATCTCGAAGCATTGCTTGTCTACGGTAGGGAAAAATTGGGGATCGCGTACCCGAAAGAGGCGTTGGACGAAGCATGGAAAACCATTCTGATCAATCAGTTCCACGACGTGATTCCGGGTTCTTCCATCGGGGAAGTGTATCAGGACAGCGCGAAAGACTATGAACATCTCTTTGCGAAAGCCGAAGAGCTTTCGGTACCGGTGATCAAAGCTTTGACGTCCCGCGTGCGCTCGGAAGGCGGGGTGCTGGTCTTCAACCCGAACGGTTTTTCGGCGGACGGGGAAGTTATGTGGAACGGAAAACTGTATTCGGTAAAGGATGTTCCGTCGAAGGGATACCGCGTTTACCCGATGCCGAAAGAAGGTATCGCTGCGCTGGGCGATGCGCCGACAGGCCGCGTTAAGGCGGACGCCGAAAAGCGGACGCTGGAAAACGACTTTTTCCGGATCGTATTTGACGAAGCGTATCGGATCGAAAGCATGTACAGCAAACAGTTTGACCGTGAGATCCTCAAAAAAGGCGAAAAGGGAAACGTGCTTCTTGCATTTGAAGATTATCCTGCCGAATACGACGCATGGGAACTTCGCCGCAATTACAGAGAAAAGTTCTGGGAGATCGACGATGTTTCGTCGGTGGAAACGGTGGATAAAGGCGCGGCGAAGGGATTTCGGATCCGTCGGAAATTTTTGGGAAGCGAGATCGTGCAGACAGTGCTGTTGTACGACTGCACGCGCCGCGTGGATTTTGTGACGGAGGCCGATTGGCACACCGAACACATTGCCTTAAAGGCGGCGTTCCCGACCGATATCAATGCGACGCGGGCGACGTATGACATTCAGTTCGGAAACATCGAACGCACGACGTATGAAAACACGAGCTGGGATGCGGCAAAATTTGAAGTCTGCGCGCATAAATACGCCGATCTTTCCGAAGACGGATTCGGCGTTGCGCTGATGAACGATTGCAAATACGGCTACGATGTGCATGACGGAACGATGCGTCTGACGCTGTTGCGCTGTCCGACGTTCCCCGACCCCGATTGTGACAAAGGCAGGCACGCATTTACATATTCGGTGTACGCGCACGACGGTGCGGTGCGCGCAGACACGATGCAGGCGGCATTCCTGCTCAACGATCCGCTGCGCGCGGCGGCGATCGGCGCAAACCCTGGCGGGGATCTGCCCGATTCCGATTCGCTCGTTTGTGCAGACTGTGCGGACGTAGTCGTGGAAACGGTCAAAGAAGCGGAAAATTCCGATGAGATCGTGGTAAGGCTGTACGAAGGTTTCAACCGCCGCTCGCACGCGAAAGTGCGGTTCGGGTTTGATATCAGGCGCGCATTCCTTGCCGACTTGATGGAAAACCCTGTAAAGGAGCTTTCCGTCAAAGACAATGCCGTGGAATTGGAATTCAAACCGTATGAAATTCTGACTCTTCTTTTGCAAACGCATTAAAAAAGGCGGCATTATTGCCGCCAAGGCTTGGAAATTTCAGAAAAATTGAATCTCGCATATGGGCCCATATGCTTTTTTCTGCATCGGCAGAAAAAAGCAATGTGATTTATTGGCACAAAAGTTGCGGGATACGGAGAAAACAGAAACGGAGGGATAAAAATGAAAGGTAAAAAAATTCTGACGATGATTCTTGCGGCGTTCGTCGCGTTCGGGTTTACGGGGTGCGGCACGGTAT
>CASEFE010000072.1 GCA_949287105.1 uncultured Bacillota bacterium | reverse complement strand
AGGAAGGACTTTTTGCGGAGAGCGAATATTTTTCGCACGGCGTCGAAAGTATTCAAAAGGTGCTTGCGGAAGCGGAGATCCTACTTCACGGTGTGAAACTTCGTGCCGAAGAATTTTCCGCAATGGTATCGGAAGGGCTGACTTCGCTGGAAGTATCCCTCATTCCGCAATATGTGGACGCCGTGTATGTGGGGGATCTTTCGGAGAGTAAAAAGAGTTCGGCAAAAGTAGTTTTTGCCGGGCGTTTGACGGATGCCGTTCCCCTTTGCGGTACGGACACGGCTTTGATTTCGGACAGAGATATCGATCGTTTGCGCGCATTAAAAGTAGAAATTCAGCCCAAGATCCGCGAAGTCAATGCGCGGGCGAGGGAAAATACGGGGCTTGCGATCTGCGGTTTTACGGAACGGCTGTATCTTTCGTATCCGCTGTCGTTGGGCGGGGAAGAATGCAAACGCAGTGAGATCATAGCGGGAATACAGGCGATATTTTGTACACCGCAGGGAAAGCCTCTTCCGATTCTGACGCGCGCGGTTTTGGAATCGAGCGAGCGGACCAACGCGGCGGCATATCTTCGGTATCTTTCGTGTGTGGCGAGCGAAAAGGTTCCTGCGGTGCGTGAACTTCTCACGCGCGCCGATTCCTATCGGCGCGGTGTGGGGGATTTTTCGGTGCATGCGGGGGTGTATGAAGCACTCAAAGAGCGGGGGGATGCTCCGACAGGGCTGTTGTTCGAGCGTCCGGAGCGCACGGCGTATATTTCCGACGGGGCAGAGCTTGCGTTCGGAGGGAAAAATACCGTATCCCCGACGTTTATCGAGGGATATTTTGCCTGCCCGTATCGCAATTTTGCGGAGCGGGGCTTACGCCTTACCGAGCGTGAAGAAACGCTTGTACAGCCGGTGGATACCGGTTCGTTTGTGCATGAAATTTTGTGCCGTTTGGCAAAATCCGTGGATTTATTGGAAAACGAGCAGGCATGCGAAGTGTTTTTGCGCGTGGAAACGGAAAAGCTTCTGGCGGCGCCTCCCTATTGCTTTTTGAAAGATACCGCCACGGGCGGATATTCTGCCGATGCATTGTTGCGCGAAACAATTCTTGTCGGTAAAAATGTATACGAGCAGCTGAAAAATTCGGAATTTAAAGTCTTTGCGGCAGAAGAGACGTTCGGGTATCCCGATTCGAAGTTCAAGGGCATTCCTCTGTCGCGGGGAAAACGGCACCTGTGGCTTGCGGGGAAAATCGACCGCGTGGATAAATGCGGCGACTATGCGCGCGTAGTGGATTACAAGACGGGCATGTTCGATGTCAAGCCGGAGAGCTATTATACCGGCCGCAAATTACAGCTGGAACTGTATCTTGCGGCGGCGAAAGGGGACGGAAAGGCGGCAGGGGCGTATTATTTTCCGGCTCGCACCACCTTTCGCACGGACGAAAAGGACAACGCTTTCCGAATGCAGGGCTTTACGGTCGGAGAAGATGAAGTGGTGCGGATGAGCGACAAAACGGTGGAAACGGGGCAGAAGAGCCGCTACATCGATGTCTTTTACGGGAAAAAGACGAAAAAGGCCATGAATGCGGATGATTTTGATAAATTTATCTCTTATTCGGTGCTTGTGGCGCGCGGATGCGCGGCGGAGACAGAGGCGGGCTGTATAGCGGCATCGCCGTATAAAGGTGCCTGTGATTATTGCCCTTACGGCGGTGTTTGCGGGTACGATGCCGCCGAAGGGGTACGTTCGGAGAAGAAGATCACCGAAGAAGAGATCGTCAAGATTGTCAGTGAGCGGAGGGAAGAGTTATGAAAAGAACGCCGACACCCGAACAGCGTGCCGTGATCGAAGCGGAAGGCGAAATTCTTGTTTCCGCATCGGCGGGAAGCGGCAAGACCTACGTTATGATCGAAAAAATGATCTCCCTCATATTGGCGGGTAAGGCGGAAGTCGGAACGGTCCTTGCCCTCACCTATACCAATCTTGCCGCGGCGGAAATGAAAGAGCGGTTGCGTACCGCCATTGTTGCGCGCATCAACGAAGAAAAAGACGCGGCTGCGCGGTCGCGTTGGAAGATACAGCTTTCGGAGATCGCGACGGCGGATATTTCCACGCTGCACGCATTCTGTGCCAATGTCATCCGTCGGTATTATTATCATACCGAAGCGTCGGCGGATTTCAGGATCGCCGACGAGGCAGAGGCGGAAAAACTTCGCAGCCGCGCCGTCGATCGTACCTTTGACAAGCTTCTCACGGAGAAATCCGCGCTATTTGTGCGGCTGTGTTCGATTTATGCAGGCAGCCGCGGATTTTCGAGACTGAAAGAAACACTGCTTGACGCATATAAACGCCTGATCGTCAAGGCAGATTTTTATGGGTTTTTGCAAGAGATACCGAACATGTATACGGAAAAATCGTTTGACGAAGTCTGTGGCGAACTGTATAAGGATCTTTGTGCGCGGGCGAAAGGTTTCGGCGAGCGTTGTTTTGCGCTGAAAGAGGAAATGCAGCCGTATTTTGAGGCGGGGCTTTTCGGAGATAAGCATGCGGCGTATCTGGAACAGCGCATAGAAATTGCAGAAGCTGTGAAAAGAGCGGGCGACTTGTTCGCCGCGGCGGAGGCGTTAAAGAACGGAGAACGGATGCGCAAACCTCCGAATAAAAAGGTAAAGGACAGCGGCGATGCCCAAGCCATTGCACTCGATGAGCGAATGGGAGCCTTGAAAGACGAGCTGGACGCGCTGGAAAAGAGCGTATCGGAGCTTGGTCTGCGAGAAGAGGAATGTTCCGCCTTTTTCGATGCGGGTAAAACGGCGGCGGCGATGAGTGAACTTTTACAGGCTTTTGCGCAGCATTATACGGAACTCAAACGGCGCGCGGGGGTACTGGATTTTTCGGACCTCGAACATATGTGCCTTGAACTTTTTAAAATACCCGAAGTATGTGAAGAAGTCCGCGCCCGTTACGAATATGTTTTTGTGGACGAATACCAGGACATCAATCCGGCACAAGAGCGCATACTTTCGCTTGTATCGGGAAAAAACGTGTTCATGGTGGGGGATATGAAGCAATCCATCTATGGATTTCGGGGATGCAGCGCAAATTTTTTCGCAGAAAAATATGCGGCGTTGGAAGAAAAGGGGCGCGCGCTTACGCTGAACGGAAATTTTCGGAGCAAAAAGAATGTTCTTGATGCCGTCAATGCACTGTTTTCGGGGGTTATGACAAAGGAAGTCGGCTCAGTCGACTATGATGCGACGTCGCGCATGCGCGCAGGCGACGAAGTCAAACAGGCCGGCGGCGCCGTGCGAATCGCCATTGTACCCGAAAAGGAAGAAGAGATCATTCCCGAACGAGACGTATATTCGGTGGCCGATCATCTTGTTCCCACGGAGGATGAAGAGTATGCCGAAGGCGCACTGATTGCTTCGATCATTGCGGAGGAATGCACAAAGACGCTGGATGATGACGGCAAGGAACGGCGAGTAGGTTACGGTGATATCGTCGTTCTGACCAGAAACAAGACGCGTAAGGCGGCGCGTCTTCTTGCGGAACTTGTACGGCGGGGCATTCCCGTTGCGACGGAGGCGGAAACAAACATCTGCGATTATCCGGAAGTCAAGACGATGATCGGTATTTTGCAATATCTCGACAACGGATCGCAGGATATTCCGCTTGCCGCGGCGCTGAAAAGCGCGATGGGCGGGTTGGATGATGCGGAGCTTGCAAAGATCCGTCTGTACGCGGGGCAAAAGGACAGCTATTTTATTGCCTGTGAGCGATACGCGCATGAAAATACGGACGAGCTTTCAGAAAAACTGAGAAACTTTTTTGCGTTATCGGAACAACTTCGGCTGCTTTTGAATGTGAAGAGTGCGGCGGAAGTGATGACATGGATTCTTTCCCGAACGGGCATGGAAACAGCGATTCTCGCTCAGCCGTGCGGTGCGGAGCGGGTGCGCCGCATCGGAAGGCTCATTTCCGAAAGCGGGGACCTGTCGGTGGCGGATTTTCTTGAAAAACTCAAAAGCGGCGGGTATCATATCGGCTTTTCCGAAAACGGGGGCGAAAATGCCGTTCGGCTGATGACCGTTCATGCATCCAAGGGATTGGAGTTTCCGATCGTCATTCTTTCGGGTATGAACAATCCGTTCAACAGTGACGATCTTCGCGGGCTTCTCTTTGACGATCAATGGGGATTTGCTTTTTGCGCATACGATTTGGAAAAGTACGTAAACCGCGAAACGGTGTTGCGTTTTTTGGTCAAAAACCGAATTCGTCGCAAGCGTTCGGAAGACGAAATGCGCCTCTTGTATGTTGCGGTCACGCGGGCGAAAGAGAGGCTGCATCTCGTGTTTGGCAAAAAGAATTCCTTTGACCCCGCCAAGGTGGCGGACGCGGGTTGCTTTGCGGATTTTGTGGACCTTGAAAAGTTTGAAGACAATATCGAACCTGTTTTCGGCAGTGAAACGGAGCGTCCCGCTACGCGCGTACTTCTTGCCGGCGAACCGGATGAAGAGGCAAAACGCGCCGTTTTAACGCGGTATCGCCGTACCTATCATCATGCGGAAGCATTGGGTTTGCCTGTCAAAACGTCGGCATCGGCAATGCTTCGTACGCGCACGCTCCTTTCGGATCCGTCCAAGGAAGAGACGGATATTGTGCGTTTTGAAGAAGAGGGATATGAATCCTCTGCCACGGCCGAAGCGGGAATTTCCTACCATGCCTTTTTGGAAAGAGCCGACTTTCTTGCCGATCCGAAGGAAGAAGCGGCGCGGCTGTATGAAACGCTCACGGCCGAGGGTATGCAGGGATTGGATCGGGAAAAGATGGAGAAGATCCTTTCCATGTCCGTTTTTTCATCGTTAAAAGGTTTTTCTCTTTCTCGGGAACGCGCATTTTTGCTCTGCGTTCCTGCCTGTGAGATCGGCGACACAGCCGCGAAGGATGAAATTCTCGTACAGGGAGTCATCGATCTTTTGGCGGTACGGAAAGAAGAGTGTATCATCGTCGATTATAAATATTCGTCGCACGGTGCAGAGAGGCTCCGTGCCGATTATGCGCCGCAGCTTCGCGTGTATGCGGCGGCAGCACGCCGCATACCGGGCGTCAACAAAGTCAGCGCCGTTCTTGTAAATATTCTGCAAGGTTATTCGGTAAACGTGCCCGTTTGAGCAAAATCGACCTTATTCGTCAAAAAAAGAGTGTATTTCTATAAATAATACGTCGTTTTCAGGCTATAATGAAGGAAATGCCTTGGGGAGGATTTCCTTGTGTCTTTTTCTGTGATCGATCGTATTTTCGCGCTGTTTTCGCGCGCGGAGATTCTTTTGTGCGACGTATCGGTTTTTGTGCTTTTACTGATCCCGGTCGTCTGTTCGCTCGTTTGGTTTATTCTGCGGCTATGTTCCAAAAAATGCCGTATGCTTTCGCGAAGATGGCTTCTTTTTGTTTCCGATATCTGTCTCATCGTTTTTCTTGCGCTTGTGGCTGTAGCGGGAGGGGAGCGTATCTTCTCTCTTTTCGCTCTTGCTTTGGTTGCGCGTGCGGTGCATATTGCGTTATACGGTTTATCTTTTTTGCCCGTTCGGGACAGGCAGGCTCGCTTATCCCGCCGCAAAAAAAAGCAGCGTGCGCGTGCGGAAGAGATCCTCGACCTTCCCGCATTGCCTGAAACGGAAAGCAGAGAATCGGAGATAAAGCCTCCGAAAGTTTGTTGTTTTTCAGAAAATGACCGCGTAGTTCTCGATAAGGATGTCCGTTTAGAACATGTCCGTTCGGCGTTGGAAAGGCTGAAAAATATGCCGCTCGGTGCCGGAGATCGGCTGGAATCGCAGAAAATGTCCGATCTTCTTTCCGTATACCAGGCAAAAGGCGAATTATCCGGAAAAGAAGCGGATACGCTCAATGACGTGTTGGCATCCGTATTGAAAATGATGGCAAAATACGATGCGTAAGTCCGATTAAAAATTGAAAGAATTAAAAAATTTTCGAGTCAACAAAGGATATCTCAATCCGAATATTAAAAAATTTGCGGCGCACGAAAATTTGGATCGTGCGCCGCTATAAAAAATATTCGATTGTTTTATCAGAACTGCGGATATGTTCCGCTGCAAAGCAAAGTCAGTTCAAAGAGCTTTCCGTGTTGCATCGCGCTTTTAATCACGTGCGGAGAAACGACGGTCCCTGTCTTTGCAAGAATGTTGCCGCGTGCGTCTTTGAGGTCTTGGGGCAGAACTTTTCCGGTAAGCATGGTACTTCCCGCGCGCTTTGTGCGCCGCCGTACTTCTTCCGAATCGGCAACGGGATGAATTGTTGCCTGTTGATCGGAAGGATCCGTCGGTAAAGGCTCGGCGGGGGAGACGAATGCTTCTTCGTCGTCCGCTGTGGGTTGCATGGTCGGTTTTGTTGCGGCAATGTCGGTGTTTTTTGCTTTCCGTGTACCTCTGGAACGTGTGATCGCTTTCGGAACAAAGGGATCGCTAAGGTCGACGATCGCCGTATCCGTCAATCCTACCAGACGTTCGGAATCGACGGCCTGTCCGCCTGACAAAAGGAGCTGGACGATTTGTCCGTCGCGCAATGCAAGGTCGCACAGTTTTCCGAGTTCTTCGCCGCTGACGCTGAAAACGGTCATGCCGAAGGGTGCGGGAAGGCAGTTTTTGCAAGGTTTTGCGGTCGGTGAGCGGATAACGATCGCGTCTTTGCCAAGTTCAGAGGCTGCCGAGAGCGGCAGGCAGAACTCTTCTTCCTCTTCGTCGCAGCATTCCAGGTTTTTTATCTGCCGCAGAGCCTTGTCTGTCTGAACATTTATTACATAACCTATGTGTTCGCCGCCGCGTGTGATGAGCGGTTTTCCGATCAATTCGCTTACCTTTTCCGTCATGAAAGATCTCCTTCAAATTAAGAATACGTCTATAAATTATGCAAACGTATCCTTATTTCATGTCGCAGGGATGTAAGAAATTTTGTCGAAATCCGGCGAATTCTCTTAATTTATTTTTTCAACAAAAAGACAAACGGTTTTATGATTTATAAATACTTTTTGAAGGTATTTCGGCATTTAATTTTTTAAAGGAATCCAAGGAGGAAAATTATGTGTACAGTTCTTGCGTTTCAGGGCAATCGTTTTTTGTTCGGAAGGAATATGGATATCGAATATTCTTTCGGGGAACGGATCGTCGTTGCGCCGCGCGCGTATCCGCTTCATTTTTGTGCGGAAAAAGAGCAGCATTCTCATTATGCGATGTTGGGTATGGCGGCGGAAGGTGATTTTCCGCTGTATGCGGAGGCTTTCAATGAGCGCGGATTGTGTGCGGCAGGCTTGAATTTTCCGGTCAGTGCGGTGTATTCCGAAAGTCTTTCAAAAACAAAGCACAATGTGGCGCCGCATGAGATGATCGCATGGGTTTTGGGACAGTGTGAAACGGTTTTGCAGGCGCAGGAATTGCTGAACAATACCTGTGTGGTGGCAAAGCCGTACAAAAATTTTCCGATCGCTCCGCTTCATTGGATCTTTGCCGATCGTACGCGCTGTATCGTGGCCGAGCCGAGAGAGGGGGGACTTCGGATCTATGAAAATCCCGTCGGCGTGCTTACCAATGAACCTGCTTTTGATGTTCATCTTTGCAATCTCAATCAGTATCTGAATCTGACGGCGCGCTTTCCCGAAAACCGTTTCGGAAACATTGATTTGTCTGCAAGCTTTGTGGGAGCGGGAGCGGTGGGATTGCCGGGCGATGCTTCTTCTCCTTCTCGGTTTGTGCGCGCAGCTTTCGGTTTGCATAATTCCGGCGAAGAGGAAGGTATACCGCAGATTTTTCATCTGCTTTCTTCCGTCGAGATGGTACGCGGCAGTGTCTTTACGAAGTCTGGTAAGCCCGATTATACCCGTTATTCCTGCTGTATCGACGGCGAAGAAGGATTGTACTGCCTTCGGAGTTATGATGCTTTGCAAGTGCAAACTTTTTCGATGCGAAAAGAAGAATTAAACGGCAATAAGCTTGTACAACATACTCTGTAAGAAAATGAAAAGCCTGCGCCGCGTTTTGAAAACCAAAACGCGGCGCAGGCTTTGTGCTGATAAAAAAGCCACTCGCGGAGCGAGCGGACAAATAGTGAATAACTATCCAAAATAAACACCTGTCATACAATGAAAGCGCACATTTAAATCGTCGGCTCAGACGGTGATATTTGATTTAAGACATAATTGTTTAAAGTTTCCGTTCAAGACATCGAACAATAGAGGATATCTGCAAGTTTTGCAAGCATTTGCGGAGAAAGGGTTTCGCCGCGCGCTTTTTCCGGTATCTGCGCTTGCCGCAGTATAGACTGCGCTTGTTCGCGGGACAAAGAAAAGGCGTTTATAAGGTTATTCTCCAATGTTTTTCTGCGGGACAGGAATGCCGCGCGCACCGTTTCGCGGTAAAGGCGGACACTCTTTACGGGAATGCGGTCTTTTTCAAAATCGAGGCGGACCACGGCGCTGTCGACATTCGGAACGGGATAAAACATTTTTCGCGGCACGGCCTTGACGATCTTTGCCGTCGCTCTCCGTGCGACGGCCGCGGTGATCGCTCCGTATTCCGGGCAATCTGCCTCGGCGCACAATCTCCGCGCTACGTCGTCCTGTACCATGACGGTGAGTGAGCGGATATTTTCTGCTTCTTCCACAAAGCGCAGAATGAGCGGCGAGGTGATGTAGTAGGGAAGATTGGCAACGACCGTATATTCGCCCAATTCTTTTTCGAGGGTGGGAAGGTCTGCTTTCAGAAAGTCGCGAAAAACCACTTCGACGTTTTCAAGGCCGGAAAGTGTTCTTGCAAGGACGGGCTGCAATTTAGTATCGATTTCGAAAGCAATAACTTTTTTTGCCGCGGCGGAAAGTTCGCGCGTCAAGGTTCCTGCGCCGCAGCCGATTTCCAAAACGGTGGTGTTCTTATCCACGCCGGAAAGCGTCACGATGCTTTTTAATAAATTGGTGTCGGAAATAAAGTTCTGCCCGAATTGTTTTTTGAAAGAAAATCCGCAATCGAGCAGAATTTCGCGCAAATTATCCATAATTTACCTGTAAAAAATGAGAATAAAGATGTTGTTTCTCTCCATACTGTAAATGTAAACTTTGAGCGGAGCGAAAAAGACGAAGCAAGAAATTGAAAAGTCAATTTTGCGAAAATGCTTGAATGTTTGCGAACAAAAGAAAAAGGAAAGTCGCATTTACGGAATGTTTTCGGAAATTCGGCTTTCTTTTTTTTGTTTACGGAATAAATTTTCTGACGCGGAGCGCCACGCCGCAATCTTTTGCGATGGCACGGCAGCGTTCGATTTTTCCCGCGCCGATACAATCGACTACGGAAAACCAAACATCTATGCCGCGCGCGGCACAGTGCATGGCAAATTGTTTAAGAGCCGTAAATGCTTCGGTACCGAACCGAGGGCGGCAAAGTTTGACATATTCTTCCGCGCTCGCTTCGTTGAGGCTGACGTTGATCTTGTCTACGGCAGTTGCCAGTTCTTCGCTCACGTCATGCCCGCAGATGAGATCGGCCTGTCCGTTGGTATTGAGGCGAACGGTCGCATTGCGTGCTTTCAGTGCCTGTCCTACGCGGATAAGCACATCGAGCCGCATGGTGGGTTCTCCGAATCCGCAAAAAACATATTCTTTGTAGCGTGTAATATCTTCGGGGATCCTTGCAAGGATCTCTTCGGCGGAGGGTTCCCGCGAAAGCCATAATTTATGCCCGAAATATTCCGATTTTTCGTTCCGCACGCAAAAGGTGCAGTCATTTGTGCAGCGGCTGGTCAGATTGATATATAAATTTCCGTCCAGTTCATAGGTAAAATTCGTAAAGCGTTCCATAGTAATATGCGATCAGTTGTTTTGTATGGCAGCGATGACATCTGCCGTGATTTTTTCAAGTTGGCTTTGGTTGGGTTTGTAGGGAATGCGAATGGCAGGCATCAGTGCCTCGCATTTGCATTCGGAAAGCATCAGCTGTACCTGATCGGGAGATTGTCCGCCCCATCCGAAAGAACCGAACGCAATGCTTTTCTTTTTATTGCCCGTCAGTCCTTTGAAATAGGTCAGAAAAGACGCGACGGACGGCATCAGGTTGTTGTTGAGTGTCGGCGATCCGACCGCGATATACGGCGAAGTCATGGCATCGGCGATGATGTCCGAATTGTGGCTGTGATGCAGGTTGTACAGGCGCGGTTTGAATCCGCATGCCGAAAAGCCGTCTGCAATGGCCTGTGCGATCTCTTCGGTGGAGTGCCACATCGTGTCGTAAACGATGGTGACGGTATCATCCTGCTTGCCCGCCGCCCAGGAATTGTAGAGGGCAAGAATTTCGGAAATATGCTTTGTCCAGGAAATTCCGTGGCTGGGGCAGATTGTTTCAATGGGAAGATCGGCACATGCGGCAAGCGCTTTGTTTGTCTGCATGCCGTAGGGCTGTACAATATTTGCGTAATATTTTCTTGCCTGCACAAAAGCCTCGGAAAGATCCGTTTCGGTATCGAGGCGTTCAAAAGTGGCAAAATGCTGGCCGAACGCGTCGTTGGAGAAAAGAATGTTGTCGGGCGCCAGGAAGGAGACCATGTTATCCGGCCAATGGACCATGGGGGTGGGCAGGAATGTAAGGGTGCGCCGTCCGAGTGAGAGAACTTCTCCCGCTTTTACTCCGATATAGCCGAGGTCGCCGTAATAGGCGGAAAGATCCTTGATGCCCGCACCCGCGGCGCAGTACACCTTGGCGTTCTTTGCGATTTTCAAAAGAGCGGGCAGAGCGCCGCTGTGATCGGGTTCCGCATGGTTGGAAACGATCACATCGATTTTTGACGGATCGATCACGGAAGAAATGCGGGCAAGCATTTCTTTTTCAAAGCCCGCTTTGACCGTGTCAATCAGTGTAATTTTTTCGTCGATGATCAGGTAGGCATTGTAGGTAGATCCTTTTTCGGTTTCGTAGCCGTGGAAATTTCGAAGATCCCAATCGATCGCACCTACCCAGTAAACGCCTTCACAAATTTTTGTAGCTTTCATTTTCTTATTTCCTTAAATATATATTTATGGTGAGTTTCTCAAATCAAAATCATTCACGGAACATATCCGACAATATTATAAATCAAAGCATAAAAATGTGCAAGGATTTTCAAAGAAGAAGCCCGGAAAAACAAAAACCGCGCGGATTTATCCGAAAAGGTTTTGCAAATCCAACGAAAAAAGAAGAAAAATCGCGATAATGGGTTAAAAAACGGTTGACAAGCCTGCTTTCTTATGATAAACTCTAAGAACACACCGCTGGCAGGTGTGATTTTTTTGCATGGAGTTTTAAAAATGGCTGCCATAAACAGAACGAAGATCACATTCGAATGCACTGAGTGCAAACAGAGAAATTACGATAACGTAAAAAACAAAAAGAACGACCCGGAAAGGCTGCAACTGAAAAAGTATTGCCCTTTCTGCAAAAAACATACCGTTCATAAAGAGTCCAAGTAAGGGCGAATAAGGGGATCAGTGAGCAATGAAAGCAAAAACAGCGGTAAAAAAACCCAACATTTTCGTGCGGATGGGCAGAAAACTCAAAGAAGTGTTTTCTGAGCTGAAAAAGGTTACGTGGCCTTCTTTCGGCAAAGTATTGAAAGCGACGGGCGTCGTCATCGTCGTCGTCGTTTCCTTTCTTGTCGTATTTACGCTCATCAATTTCGGTTTGAGCGAATTTCTTGGTTACATCACTAAACTCGGCTGAGCCGCGCGATAAAGGAAAGAAGGGGATTTTATGGAAACTTCTCTCGAAAGCCAGGCAAAATGGTACGTGCTGCATACCTATTCGGGCTATGAAGCAATGGTCAAGAGCAGCCTGGAACAGCTCATCGAAAATAACAATCTGCAAAACAGTATTTTCGACCTTAAAATTCCGATGGAGCAGACCATTGAGGAAAAGAACGGCAAAAAGAAGGTTGTGGAGCGCAAACTTCTTCCCTGTTATGTCTTTATCAAGATGATTTATTCCAATCAGGTATGGTATCTTGTCACGAACACGCGCGGAGTTACCGGATTCGTAGGGCCGCAGGGCAGACCGCTGCCTCTGAAAGAGGAAGAAGTCCGCAAGATGCAGCTGGAAAAACCGGTCGTGGCCGATCTGGAAATCGGGAACGACGTAAAGATCGACGCCGGTCCGCTCGCCGGATTTATCGGCAAGATCAAGGAACTCAACGATGCGGCGCAGAAAGCCAAAGTGAATGTTGTCATGTTCGGCAGAAATACAGACGTTGAAGTGGAGTATTCTCAGCTCGTCAAACTTGACATCACGGAACAGGCGCCCGAAACAACGGAAGAATAAAGGAACATTCCTTTTTCGAATAAAGTGGGAGAAGCGCAAATATTTTAGTACGGCGCTTTGTTAAAACCACACTCAGGAGGAGATAATATGCCTAAAAAAATCACAGCGGTAGTTAAATTGCAGCTCCCTGCAGGCAAGGCAACCCCGGGCCCGCCCGTCGGTTCTACGCTCGGCCCGCACGGTATCAACATTCCCGGCTTCACAAAAGAATTCAATGCGAAGACCGCGGATCAGGCGGGGCTGGTCATTCCCGTTGTAATCACTATTTATCAGGACAGGTCTTTTACATTTATTCTGAAGACGCCGCCTGTACCGGTGCTCATTAAGAAAGCCTGCAAGATCGAGAGCGGCAGCGCTCGGCCGAATCGCGACAAGGTCGCTAAACTGACCGCGGCACAGGTTGAAGAGATCGCGAAGTTGAAAATGCCCGATCTCAACACCACATCGCTCGATTCTGCAAAGAGCATGGTCAAAGGCACCGCCCGCAGCATGGGTATCACCGTCGAAGAGTAAATTAAGGAGAAGGTGGGAGAGAGGTTCTCTCGTTACAACCACAAGGAGGTAAATTAAATGAAATACGGGAAAAAATATGCCGAAAGTTTGAAGGCATACGATCGTTCCAAAGCATACGACGTGGATGAGGCGATGGCGCTCGTGGTGGAAACCGCAAAGGCTAAGTTCGACGAAACGGTTGAACTGCATGTTCGTCTCGGCGTCGACCCCCGTCAGGCAGATCAGCAGGTCCGTGGCGTGCTCGTGCTCCCCAACGGAACCGGTAAATCCAAGAAAGTGCTCGTTATCGCAAAGGGCGAACGTGCAGATGCTGCCCAGGCAGCCGGTGCGGATTATGTCGGCGCAGAAGAAATGATCCAGAAGATCCAGACCGAAAACTGGTTTGATTTCGATGTCGTGATCACAACTCCGGATATGATGGGTGTTGTCGGACGTATCGGTAAAGTGCTCGGCCCGAAAGGTCTCATGCCGAACCCGAAGTCCGGTACGGTCACGATGGACGTTGCGAAGGCAATTTCCGAAGTCAAAGCCGGTAAAGTCGAATATCGTTTGGACAAGACGGCGATCATCCACTGCCCGATCGGTAAGAAGAGCTTCGGAAAGGAAAAGCTTGCGGAAAACTTCAATGCGCTGATGGATGCGATCGTCAAGGCGAAACCTTCGGCGGCAAAGGGACAGTACATCAAGAGCGTTGCTGTAACCAGCACGATGGGCCCCGGCATCAAAGTAAACTTCAATAAGGCGTAAAAACCGGAAAATTTTCGGATTTTACGTAAAAACATTTGACAGATTACCGAACGGTCGGTATAATATCAAGGAAAACTGCATAGATACCGCAGAAAGCAGGCACCGAAAGGTTTAATCGTGAAAACGGCCCGCCGAGGTAATAAGTTAAAATGTTTGTATGTATATGCAAGCCCTTATATCCTCGCGGTATAAGGGCTTTTGTTTTTGGCGATCCGTAAAGTTGTCTTTGAGGATCGCGCCAAAGGGAAAGAGAGCAAGAACGGCAAACCCGTACGAGCTGAGCTTTTCCGAAATCACGAAAATCAACTTTTTCGTGAGAAAAATAGTACAGGAGGTAAACAATGTCAGCCAATTTAGAAGCAAAGAAGCAGGTTGTCGAGGAAATCAAGGAAAAAATTCAGAACAGCAAGTCCGTTGTATTTGTTGATTACAAAGGTCTTACGGTTGCGGAAGTTTCCGATCTTCGCAATAAGTTCAGAGCGGCGGGCGTTGAGTACAAGGTATATAAAAATACACTTGTGCGCAAGGCAATGAACGAGCTGGGCGTAACTGCTTTTGATAGCGATCTCAACGGCCCGACGGCGACGGCTTTCAGCCCCGATGAAACGGCGGCTGCGAAAATTTTCGAAGAAGCTGTCAAGGCGATGCCGGAGAAGATCATACCCAAGAGCGCCTATGTCGATGGTGCATATGTGGATGCCAAGGGGATCAAGCTTCTCGCAAGCATGCCTTCGAAAGAAGAACTCATTGCGAAGATGCTCGGATCCATGCAGGCGCCGATATCCAACTTCGCCGGTGTTCTTTCGGCAATGTTACGCGGAGTTGTGGTCGCATTGAATGCGATTGCGGAAAAGAAGGGCGCATAATCCGCCCGAAAGAATGCGGCAAAAGCCGCCGCCTGACCGCCGCGGCGTAAAAGACAGCGGAAATCTTTATTAAAAAATAATTCGGAGGAATAAAAAAATGGCAGATATCGCTAAGTTTATTGAAGAGATCAAAGGTATGACGGTTGTAGAGCTCAACGAGCTCGTAAAGGCTTTGGAAGAGGAGTTCGGCGTAAGCGCTGCTGCTCCTGTTGCAGTTGCTGCTGCTCCCGCTGCTGGTGCTGCTGCTCCCGCTGAAGAGGAGAAGACAGAGTTCAACGTAAAACTCAAAGAAATCGGCGACAAGAAGATCGAAGTTATCAAAGCAGTTCGTGAGTTCACGTCTTTGGGACTTGCTGAAGCTAAGGCTCTCGTTGAAGGCCTCGGCATGATCAAGGAAGGCGTTAACAAGGAAGAAGCTGAAAAGATCGTTGCTCGCATGAAGGAAGCCGGCGCTACCGCAATCATGGAATAATCTTTCAATCGGAAGAATTTAAAAAGCACCCTCAAGGGTGCTTTTTTATTGCAAAAGGTGAATTATACTATTAAGTGCAACACCTAAAGAAAAAAAGAGTTCATACAAATCTGTGGTAAAATAGAGTTGCGAAACAAAAATT
>CASEFE010000071.1 GCA_949287105.1 uncultured Bacillota bacterium | reverse complement strand
CGTAAACGTTTTTCCTTCAAAATCAATATCCGTCGTCAGATAATATTTATTCTCTCCCGTGATCGCCGAAAATTCTTCTGCCGTGGAGATCGGCGTATAGAAAGTGGGATGCAGCGATACCGTCTGCTCTATGGGATTTGAAAAATCGTAATTATAATCTGCAATGAGATATCCGCCGACCGTGCGCGGCAGATTCGATTCGTTGACGATCTGCCCTTTTTTCACTTCGATTTTTCCGATTTGTTCTTCACCCTTATAAATTTCAAGATATACTTTCGGACGAACATCTTCAAAAACGCATTCTTCTTTCAGCGAAGCACCCTTCTCGTCGATCAACCAATACTGCGAGTCAAAACAACTTTGCGCGTTTTGAAGCGCCTGTTGCTTGCTGCCAAAAGCAAAATCTGTTTCATTTGCCGCCGTGTAATATCCCAGATGCGACGTCATCGAATCGGAAGAAGAATATACAAAGACATTTTTTACGATCACCGGACTGCCGGCATTGGTGCACATCAGAGTAATATCGGTATCTTTGTCTAAGTTTGCATCGATGATGCAGTTTTCCATGACCCCGTCAAGGCTTGCACGCACCAAAAATGCACCGTACAAATTCCACTTGGTATAATCCGCCCACTGCGTGCTGATCGCATTCTGACCGGGCATGGATCCTTGAAAATAAATATTGGAAAGCGTTCCGGTAAAGAATGTGGAAAGCAAAGCGCTTTGCCCTACCATTTTCCCGTACAGAGGTTCGAGGTAAATATTTTCAAACGATACGTTGCGGATTTCCCCCGAAAGATCGCCGAACATGGAATTTCCCCAAATTTCAGCCGTTATTTTTACATTAGAAATACTGTATCCGTTTCCTTCCAATACACCCGAAAACGCTGTTATCTTCGGAAATTCTTTATTTGAAAAATCCAGGTCTGCCATCATCAGATAATAGCCCGACGTATCTTCGCTGATGACTGCGAATTGTTCCGTCGTTTCAATCAGATGGTTGTATACTACAAATTCATAAACATTGCTGCAATATTTTTCGTAACTTACCCTTACCTGCGCTATACCGCCGCCCGCGATCTCATAGGTTCCGTCCGCACTGACGGTGAGAATATTCGGCGTAAGCGATTCAAAAGTCAGTTCGCTGTTCTCGACGGGGATCTGCCCGTCATTCGTCACGACCGAACAATCGATACCGATTTGTTTTTCTTCATTCATTTCCGAAATGATGTTGTTTTCATTCGTAAGCGACATATGTACTTCGGGTATCACCAATACATGGCATTTCACTTCAAATTTTTCACTTCCGTATTGAACCAAAGCACAAATATCTGTTTCTCCGACCGCAACGGCGGTCAAAAGGCCGTTATTCACAGTCGCAACCGATGGATTTTCCGACGACCATTCTACGGTCATATCCTTTTCGGAAACGGTTTGATCGCCTGTTTTGCCGACTGCCCGCAACTGATAAGTCCCCTCCGCGTACAGCCGTACCGAAGTGCTGTTCAATGTCGCAGAAAAAGCACCGCCTAGTTCCTGATACACAATTACGACACATTCGGCAACCCCCGTTTCACTGCGAAGAGAAATTTTTGTTTGTCCGGTAGAGATTCCCGTAACGACACCGTCTGCCACCACAGCGACGGATTCATTATCCGAACCCCAAACAAGTGTTTCACCGGCATTTTGCGCCGTTAACGTGAATGTCTCCCCTATGCCGATCTCTATTTGTGACTCCGAAAGCGTTAAGATGATTTCCGGCTTATCGTTCGGATCTTCGTTCGGGTCTTTCTCATTTTTGTTGCAGGCGCCTGCTGCAAACAGCAAACATACCAGACATATGATGCACCCGATCAAACAGGCTTTTCGAATCGATTTCGTCATATTCCCCTCCTTATTGGCTGCTCGCTATAATGTCGTAGATTTCACAGGTCTTATCAAATTTAGCCTGCATTGCATCGAGTTGACTATCTGTAAAATAACCTTTATAATTTTCCAGATACATGTACCATACACTGCAATACAAACGATTGATGCGATTCGTGTATTCCGTCTTTTCTTCATCGCTGTAATCTGACGCCTGAACCTGCGCGATCGCTTCATCCAACGATGTCGCCATATAATTGAGAAGTCCGATAGGCCAGATCGACGTCGTTCCGATATTATAATAAATTCCGCCCGTCATGCGCGTTTTGGATTGCAGGTAATCATAATACGCATTCAGTTCATTGAAATAATTGAATATTTTTCCACCCGCAACGCCATAGTAGTTCATCATAAAATCTTCGATCAGCGCATTGATGTCCAGCGAGGTATCCCACAACAGCTTTGCCTGTATATAGATACGAAGTTCTTCAAATGTGGGTGTTCCCGTCTGATCCGGACCTTCATCAAAAATATACATAGCGTTGTTCGCCGCATATGTTCTGTAATTTTCTGCGATCGACCCGAAATTGTCAAAATTCACGAAATAATGATGAAAGTTCGTACAATACGACCATACAAGCAGTTTATCCGTCAAAGCTTTCCAGCCCGCTAACGCCTGCAAAGAAAACTGATTGGTGTCCGCCGTCGTATCGTAGATCGGTTTACTGTAATCCATATCGATCGGCGCCCAATACACGGCTACATTGTCACGAGGGATCACATATTCGCTGTACGGCTCCCACGCGTTCTTCTGTTCATTGAAAACACAAGGCGGCTTTTCCGAGTAACTGTATGCAAAAGTCGTAAAATAGATTTGCTTTTCGGGATACGTGCTTTCCAGCCACGGTGTGACCGCATCGGAAATTTCATTGATAAGACCGATCAGCTGGCCGCCTACCGTCATAAATTTTTCTTCTATCTCTCTTTGGCAGGTTTCACAGTTACAGAAGCTGTGCGTGTCCGCCTGCCCGATCTGCACAAGATACGCCTTTGAACCGATCGTACTTTCGATCCTGCCTTTCACAACCTCGATCAGATGATCCCTGAGTCCGTCATTACTGAAACAATGCCCTTGCAGGTCGCTCGTGAACCAATCCGGATGCGCCGTTGCATAATTGCTTGCATTCGCATAGTCATTGATCGAATGCCCTGACATGGCCCATAATTCTTTGGCCGCGTTCGTTTCCAGACGCATACGCATCGAATATTCGGCATCATTTTTCAATGTATAGTGCGAAAGCGATCTTGTGGGAATATCCGGCACAACCGTTTTGTTGATCTCGTTGAGCCGCACCGATAACACCTGATCGAGCGTATAACATTTCGGCGCATAATACTCGTAACCGAGAATATCGTGCAAATATTCATAGACCGCATAGACGCTGCCCATCGAATACTGATCCGTTCCGCCGAGCAAATATACATCGTCGCCTATGGTTTTGATCATAAACCCCGAACGATACAGCAGCGAATCGTCAAATTCGATCTTCGCCTCATCCGATAAAGAGGTATGCCCGATCGATATATACTTCCCGCCGGCTGCATCCGCGATCTGATCGTCATAGACGATCGGAAACCGAACGCCCGTCGCTTCAAAAACAAAAGAATTCAGCTCCGAAGCCGCCACGGAATCGTTGTTGTTTTCCTTCCCCGCCGAAAGCACGATCTTATATTCGGTTTTGCCTTTATACACGAGAGCTTCCGATTCCGTAATGATCGGCGTTTCCGGTTCCTTGCCGCCCGAACCGCCTTTATCTCCATCGTTTTTACAGGCAATAACCGTTATCAAACAGGCAATCATCAATAAAAATGCTATAATCTTCTTCATTGCTCCCTCCTTTACGACACAACAATTTTATATTCTTGCATTGCGATCTGGTTATTCTCATCCATCGCCATGTAACGAACATAATATGTTCCCGTCAATTCAGGAATAAATGCGTCCGTGCAGATTTTCCCAAATCCGTTCGGATCAAAGACAACAATGTAAGAAATGATATCTTCGCTTGCGCTTATGTTATCCGTCACGCTCATCGAAGGCAAACTCACACTGCTGTTTACGGCCGCCTTTTCCGGAATTTTTCCGTTTACCACAATCGTAGGGGCTTGTGTGTCGCTGACAAACATGATCTTTGTCGTCGTCGATTCACGATTGTTTGAATCCGTCGCCGTCACTATAATGTTATAGGTGCCGTACTTTTCAATGACAAATTCGTATGTCTTTGTCGCATCGACGTTCTGCAAAGTTGTTCCGTCAATCGTCTTTACATATTCCCGTGTGGAAGAATTCATTACGGAAACAGTGACCGCTTTCACATATCCCAACACGTCATACGCCTGAACCGGAAGAACAACGATCTTATCGTTGATGTTTCGCATTCCGCCCAATTCCGAGTCAATAAAGATCTGCGGCGCGACCACGTCGCGGGTGGCACGCGTGATGATCTGACCGTTTATTTTTGTGATAAATGTATTTGCCGATCCGTTCACCGTACCCATCCGGACACTGAAAAATATCTCATCGCTCGTAAACCCTGTAAACGGCTCGCCCCGCAATGTTTTCTCCGCTATCCCGAATACCGTACCGCCAAGATCGGAAAACGACTTCGTTTCGTTGTTATAATTGATCGCATAAGAACGCTTTTCTCCGTTCGGCAAAGAATATACCGCCTTGGTATCGCCGCCGTTTACGCTCATGGTACCGTTGGAATTCAGACGTACCGATATACTTACGTTTTTATCCGTTTTGTCGGTCATCACAAAATCAATGTAAGAAACGTTGATCAATGTCGCATCCGTGGAAAACTCCAAAGAAAAACTCTTGGCCTGTACCGACTTGAAAAAGCAGAATTCCGCATTCGACGTATTCGTCGCAAACTGAATGGAATCCACAAGCGGCGTTACCGTAAACATGTCTGCAATAAAATATCTCTCCATTGCCAGACCGTCCGATGCGTTTACGTTCACGACCGGAACTTCGTATGTGTATTGCGAGGACAAACCTTGACTTGTGTACGTATATGTAAGGGAAACTTTCCCGCTTTCTGCCGAAATTACCGGCATGATCACTCCATCCTGTACAGGCAGCGATTGCCCGTCCAACGTGGCCGAAACCGAAGGTTTTACCGCCACCGCACCATCGCCTGAATAATCATAGGAATCCGGAAGCGGCAATACAAATTTCTGCCCGCTCACAAGCGCCTTCGGCAAATGAAAGCCGGTCGGCATCAGCAACGCATCCTGTTCGTTGATGGTAAGAATATACGAGTCCTTGGCAGTATTTCCGATATAATCCGTCACTTCGCCGATGATCTCATATTTACCGGCATCCGCAAAGAAAAGCGTTTCCGTTTTTATTTCGGTTCTATCGTTTCCCTTCTTATAATAAAATTTAACTTCATGGACGCCGCTTCCGCCGCTTATCACATACTCCTGCAAGGCTATTTCATCGCCCACGTGTCTGACTTCCGTGTCTTCTCCCGAAAACGCAATATTTAATTGCGGTAAGGAATCATACGCCATCACTTCGACCTTCTTCTCCGTACGATTCCCCGCATGATCCTCCGCCGTGTACACGATCGTATATTTTCCGCTGCAATCCGGAACGAAATAATCATCCAAAACCGAATATTCCACAAAATTTCCGTTATCGTAGTTATAATATACTTTTGTCGTGAAATCTTTTATCGAAAGATTATCCTTCGCCGCAGCCGAAAAAACTTTGAACGCACGCCCCACAACCGCATCGGGCGTCGTATCCGACGGCATATCGATTTGTATCGACGGCGCAATACTGTCCACGGGATTTTCTGCCGAAAAACTCACTCCGTTGATCGATTTGATCACATAACGGGGTTCGCCCGCAACATCGCCGATTTTTACGGAAAGCTGTACTTCCCCTGTCGTGAATCCGCCCCAGAGCCTTGTGATGTAAGATTCGTCATTGAAATCACAAATTTCCGCAACCGATCCCGTATTGTTTTTGCCATACAGGGAAAGATCGGCGTTATCCCAATAAAGCTGGATCGAATTATTTACCGAAAAATTCCATGATCCGAACGAATGATTCAATACCGTCCCTCCGGTATCCGAAGTAAACTGCGGTACTCCTTTTTCAATTCCGACCCAATTTTTGTCACATGCCCGCGCTTTCGCAAATGAAAAGCCGTATCCGTTCGTTTTGGCACAATGAATTTTTATGGTGACCGTATTGGTCGCGTCATATATATCCGTCAGCGTTATGTAAAATTCTGAAAAATCAGAAACTTCCATCGTGTGCGCCGTTGCCATCAACTCGATCATAAGATCGTTTTTCGTGCTTTTCGAAAGATCGATGATGTTGTTGTAGAAAACTTCCATGCCCAACTGCCCGTCAAACTGCGCCCCGTAAAGTTCTGGTGAAATATCTGCCTGCCCGAATTTTACACTGCCTTTCGTTACCGTAAACAGGTCGTTTGCCGTGTTTTTGACTTCAAACGTTTCCTCCGTCTGATAATATTTCCCGTCGATTTCACAAGAATAAATCACTTTGTATACGCCCGTTTCCGTCAATATAAACGACTCTGCCTTATATGTTGCACCGCTTGGGAAGATCACCTTGGATTCCGTCGGGTATTGCTGCCCGTCCGATTCGGCACTCATTTTCGGAATGACGATTTTATCATTTTTTGCATATACTTCCGAAAATGTTACTTCTCCGAACTCAACATCCGATTTCGGATCCGCCAGCGCGCAGATCCCGACGCAGGCACAGACGGCCAAAATCAGAAAAATGATCGCTATATATAACCTTCTGCTCATGATTCGCCTCCTTATCAAAATTATCCTTTTAACCCGCCCATCGTAAGATTTCCCATCATCCTTTTCTGAAAGACGGCAAACAGAACAAACACGGGCAGCGCCACCATCATGCAACCGGTAAGCTGCAAGGGAAGTTTTCCGAAATTTTGCGTCGCCGCAAATTTCATATAAAACAAACCGAACGCCATTGTCGGATACGACGGCAAAAACAACATCGGTATCTGATAATCATTCCAATATACGATGAAATTCAAAATGAATACCGCCAGAAACGTCGTTCTCGCAAGCGGCAACATGATGCGCAACATTACCGTCAAATGGCTCGCCCCGTCCATAAATGCGGATTCGGCATACCCCCACGACAAAGACTTGAATGTCGCATAAAAAACCAGAAAATACATTCCCAAAAAGTTCATCTTCATGAAATACATCCCGAAAAAGGAATCATAAAGACCGAGAGTTCTGAGCATCATCAATTCGGACGGTAATGACCCGACGATCGGAATGATCATCGTAATAATTACCAGCGCATAAACAATTTTACCGAGTTTGAATTTGTATTTTGCCGTCAGATACGCACAGATACAGCCCGTTGCTGTCTGCATAAACGCACAACCGACTGCGTACAAAACAGAAAACAGAAACATCATTTCTATATAATATTGCGCGTACAACACCCCGTTTTTATAAACCGGAACCGCAAACAACGTAAACGTATCGATCCAGTTTTGAAATATGATTTTCGACGGAAACGCGATCGGATTGCTCAGAAAATCAAAATAAGAACGAAACGTCGTTATAAACGCCCAACCCAACATAAACAAAATCGAAAAAACATACGCCGCCAATATTATTCCGATCACGATATAAAGCAGATTATCCTTGATCTTTCTAATCTGTTTGTTCATTTTGATTCCTCGCTCGGTCCGAATTTTTCCAGTAACCATTTGACAAACAATGTCAGCGGAACTGCAATCGCCGTAAATACCAACCCCGCCGATGCGGCGTACGGATATGCACTGTAACTGCTCGTTTTTCCCACGATCTGCGTAAACAGATAGTATCCGATCGTGTAAGAGGAAGGATCCGCACTCGTCGAAAAAAAACTGTGCACGTTTGCCTGATCAATGAATATTCCGGCTATTCCCGTTACGATAAATGTGGATAAAGTCGGATAAATCGACGGTATAATAATATGAAAAAATTCCCGTATCGCATTTGCTCCGTCTACATGCGCCGCATCAATGACATCGGGCGATACCGATCCCATGGCACTCGAATACAACAATATGCTCGCTCCGAAACCTATCCATACATTGTAAATAACGATCGTAGTAAATTGCGTATGTATATTGCCAAGATAATCTTTCAACCCGATCGCCGGAAATACATGCGCCGAAATCTGCATAAAAATTAAACATACGACGATCGCGGATAGTATCGAAGGCAAAAACAACAACGCCTGTATCGTCCGATAAGCAAACTTCTGCTTGAAAATATAATAGGAAAATAACAGCGACAGCGGTATCTGTATCAACAAACTGACCGCATAGCGGATCAATGAGTTTTTGATCGCATATTTCAAGGACGGATCTACCGAAACGTTTTTGAAAAATAATACAAAATTATCAAATCCGGCAAATGAATATTCCCCCGTCAAAGCATCATAGTTTCTGAACGCAAGCAAAAATGAATTGAAGTTTACCCCTATATAGAAAATACAAAACTGCAAAAGAGGCAACGCAAATACCAGATAATAAAATAATTGCCCGTCTTTGAATATTTTCTTTTTGCTTTTATCCCTTTCCATCTCTTTTCCCTCAATCAGGCCAGCGCACTCCATCGCTTTTGCGTGGATGTATAAATTCCCTGAAAATATTTTTCTGCCGTTATGTTGGTATCATGAAAAGTTGAAAACGGATTGGAATACGATAAGTTGTTGTATTCCGTCGTAAATGAAAATGTATTGAAATCAAAAAACGATTCGTTGTTGTAGATCAACGGTACTCTCGATTCGGGATATATAACTTTGGATCGTTTCTTTAAATCGTACATGCTCTTTGCATAGAAAGACATCGATTCATAATCTTCCCCTTCAATGGTATAATCAAAAGCACGCGTCATTCCAAGCTCCTTGGTATAAATGGTCAACGCTTCGTCCGTATGCATAAAACGGAAAAACTGCTTCGCGGCTTCTTTCACCCCACCCGTCAGATTTCCGTTTACACAGCAAAAAGAATCATTCATCGCCACAAGCGTCGACGACCCATCCCCTCTTTTGCTTTTCAACGGAGGCATAACTCCGATCCGCCTTCCCTGCCTCGACCATTGTTCGCCCTTATCCGTGGCCATATCGTTGAATGTGCTGCTCGCTTCGTTGTTCCACCATGAACCTTCTATCAAAATAGCAATATCTGAACTGTTCGGATCTGCACGGCTATACAAAAATTTTGCCTGCGCATCCAGATGCGAATACGCCCCGCCAAACGATAAACTGTCGTAATTCTTTACGTTCCTTATAAACTCTTCCAGGAAGCACAAAACGTCATAGCGGCTCCTCTGCTTCTGAAACATACTTCCGTTCTCTGCACTCATCTGCACCGGTTCAAGTTCCGTGATTTCACCTGTATCCGATACTTCGATCAATTCGTTCAGTTCCCCTTCCATTTTCAGAAGTTTCAGCATATCGTCATATCCTTCTTCGTTGACCCAAAGCGATACGCAATATCCCAACATGTAGATCATGTATTGCCCTGTCCACACTACCGGTATCACGCCCGCCGCACTGTCGATCGACATATAGCGCGCCAATGCCAAAAAATCTTTGTACGTTACAGGCAATCCGTCATCTTGGGTATGCGGAATCATATCCGGCCCTACCGATTTTTCTGCCCCGCTGTCCCCCACAAACAGATGATCGATGCTTACGTTCAGATCGGATATGTTCAGATCGTCCGCCGTTGCGTCCGCTTTGAAATAAAATCCGTATTCATCAAACAGATCCGCATCATAATACATCTGGTAAAATCCTTCATACCAGGGAAGAACATAATATTTATCATCGTTGGTCTTGATATTCTGGGCAAGATATGGATCCATTTTTTGCAAAATGCTCTCTGTTTCTCCATACTCGGTCAGAGGCGTCGATATAATATCCGTGATGTCCATTAAACTCCCCGACGCAGAAAAATCTTTCGGCGATACATTTTCACTCAAAAATATCGCGTCCGATGAAAATTCGATCCTCGGCAACAAACTGCTGCCCGACATCTGCGCCGGCGTATAATCGTTAATATATACCTGCACCCCCGTTTTTCCGTCCTCAAAATGCGTTTCGGCATGTTTCGCTTCAAAAGAATCCGCCACCTGCCGCAACCATTGGTTACCTAACCCGCCATATAAATTTGCTATCGAAATTTGCGTCTTCGTTTTGTCCACAGGCCGTAAACCATCCGGTCCCGTTCTGCCTGCACACCCGATCACTGATAATGCAATGGCCACGGAGAGACAAATGCTCAATACTACCTTGATTCCTTTCATGATACACCCCTATCAGCATCACTGCTGTAAATTTTATAATTATCTTATCACTTTTTCTTTCTGTGTCAATAACATATATTGATGTTAGCATTCACTTTATTGACCATTTTATCGCTGAACATTGTTTTATATCAGATTACATATACATTCAATTTATTGACATATTTGAATCGACACTGCTTTTTTCATAACTTTTATGAGCCTCCCTCTCCCTTTTATTTTATAAAAAATGAAATGTTTTTCGGTCAATTTTTCTGTTTTTATCCGAAATATGCAATAAATCTTATAAAAAATTTATCATTTTCTCTTAAACAGAAAGTTTACCGTAAACTGTATTTTATTGAGCCGTATAGTTCATATACCCAGAATTATGAACTGCTTTTACGACAATAAATTATATCATAAAGTTAACCAAATGACCAACTCAGTATTGAATCATTTTCACAAAAGGACACTTAGTGCATTATGGCGAGATTACCGCAAGAAACTGAAAACAGAATTTCCTATGCTTTCAGATCGAACCTGGTTTCTATCATTGCCGAACTGGATATTACAAAAGAAGAATTTGCCTTGGCTGCCCGCGTAAACAAAGAAGTCATTACGCGCGCAACCGTCTACGGAATCATTCCAAGTATGCGTTCCCTGATCAAAATTGCCGATTACGTCCGCTGTTCCATCCCCTTTTTGTTGGGCGAAACAAAAGATAATCAATTTGAATTATCTTCCGATCCGTCTGATTTTCATTCACGGCTGGACGAGCTGAAATCAGAACAGCATGTACATGATTGCGACATTTTGAAAAAAATGTCTTGCCCTGCGAATTCTTTTTCAGAATGGCGCAGAAACAATACAATTCCCTCCCTTTTGTATCTCAAACAAATCGCTTCCTTTTTTAATGTTACAATTGATTATTTGTTGGGACGCACTGATTTCAAAAATTAACCAATTTTTTGTTGAAATAAAAAAGGCGGCATTGCCATCCGGCAATGCCGCCTTTTTATGCTTTTTCCGATCTTACAAAAAATGAATTTTCCTGTAATCTTCCGCTTTTATGTTTTCATAAAACGCCCGAACGATCGTATGATAGCCTATACTCGATCAATTTTTGCGTAAATAAGTTCGGAAAATTTTCTTTTGAATGCGGATCGGTAACGATTTTAATTTTATAAATTGAAACCATATTTTTTTGCACGGGCCATTGCATCATTCCAACGGAGATGCTGCGGAATGGTGTGCGGCGACTGCACCGCATACGACGCAAAAACAACACCGAGCGCAATTGCCGATTGCCCCTCAGACGAAGTAAGCGGCCAACCATTCGCGAGACCTGTGATGACACCGCCCAAAAGCGCATCGCCCGCTCCTGCGGTAGAAACGGCTTCAACCGAAATTGCATCCACGTGACTTTGTACACCTTTTTCGTATACGTCGCAACCTTCCTTTCCTTTCGTCATGATGATACTGATATCTTTATTCTGCCGCAACAATACTTTTTCACAGCCTTCCTGCTTTCCGATTGCGGCAGCTTCGTCCGAATTGACTGCCAGTAAGTCACAAACCTCGGCGCCTTTCTGTAACAGAAACTCTTCCGCTTCTTCTGCCAAAACAGAACATACCGTCATACATCCCGCTTCTTTCGCTTTTTTCAACAACGCAAGCCTCGCGCGCAGCGGTACCTCGGGAGCACCAAGCACAATCCCTCTGTTTCCGTAATTCAACAAAACTTCATCGAGATCGGATAAAAGCTCGTCTTCCGTGACCTGCTCACAGGCATCGTTGCACGACGTGATATTTCCGCCGTCGCCATTTTCATACAAAAAACATACGCTGTATTTTGTCGGTGCCGAGCTCTCCTTAACATATCTTGTATCCAGCCCGATTCTCTTCATTTCCTTTTGCAACTGCCTGCCTCGCTCATCGGCTCCCGTTCTGCCGAAAGCAAATACAGGCCGCTTGCCCCGATTAAAGCGCGCTACATAACTCAATATGATATGTAATTTGCAATAATCGCGATAGTCTGTCAATACGGCGCTTCGGCTCTCTTCTCTGCCAAGCGTTGCGTTCCCTACCAACCGAAAAATTTCACCCTTACCGATCCCTCCGGTTCCCGCGATCCAATCAAAACTCATTCGTTTATCCCTCGAAATACCCAGTCCGGATTTTCAGAAATAGGATGACGGCATACTTCTTCCGTAGCCGTAGCGATCACGTCCGGATGATCGTGCAGCAACGTGAACGGATACTCGGCATCCTGATCCCCCAACAACAGAACTCTGAGTGCTGTCTGCTTCCATGCACCCGTATCCGAAAAAATTCGTATTTTTTTGGATGAAAAACATTCTTGCAAACCATACGTTATACTCATCGGCGCAACAAACTGATAGGCACCGCCGAATGAACGCTGTGACATCGCAATGATCGTATCCCAGTTGTTATTCTGAATGCGGATCCTTGAATTTCTGAGTTCATCCAGCGTGATTTGTGAATACGGCTCTCTCCGCGCCTGGTTATAGGCTACATGGCCGTCCTGCCCCCAGCCGCCCAACGTGATATCCGGCTGTTTTTCCATCGCCAGCGCGTGCATCTTTTCCAAATTGTCCGGCCGAGGATAAAACCTCTGCCCCTCGGGAGTACGCAATTCTTTGCGTACAGGGCCGTAAAAATTCGCTTCCATAAATGCCCGAAAATTCTGCGGATCGTTTTCAGGTAAAAGTCGACCCTGCCAGTCCAGACATTCATCCATATGCAAGCCGATAAAATTTTTCATGCTTACATCTTCTTCGTTTATCATGCGTGTAAAAGGCTTATACCAGGACTTGGGTCCGCAAGGTATAATGGCTCGGCACTCCCTGTTTTCACGGTTAGCCGCTTTGATCTCTTCCACCAAATCCCGCGCCATTACTTCGCCCATTTCCGCGCTGTCTTTAACCACACGTAACTTGACTTTCAAATCTTTGCGCTTTTTCAGCTCTTCCGCCGGAACAGAACACCACTCGTACAATCTTTTCCTGTCAATCATATTGCTTCTCCCCGATTTGATTGCATTGGTAAAAAATGATTAAAAACTTATCAATTTTTTTACCAAGCATTTTCTGTTTATTACAAATCATTATACAATGGTGAATGACTAATTGTCAAACCAAGCACAACCATTTCAAAAATTTTAACTAAACAAGTATAAAAATATTTTATCAAAAAAATTCGGCCCTGTGAGAGCCGAATTTTTTGTTTCCTTTTGTGCTTTCCCACCGAATCTTCAATTTTAAATATTTTAACTTTGTTCAGAACAGAAATTTCAGAAAAAACACCGATAAAAACTTTAAGATTTAGAAACTTGCAATTCTTTATATTTGGAAACGTTTGTATGGATTTCCCCAGTAATTGCGACATCCTTACCCGGCTCCGTTAATTTACAGTTTTGCGCCAAAATTTCGGAAACCGAAATTTCAAGACCTGTATACCACCCCCAAGAATGCCTTGATGTTGCAACACTGATTGCTCCATTATCCCAATAACTGCCGTAGATCCGATTCTTATTTTCGACCGGAGTTGCTCCAATATAGTTTCCGTCGGAGAGTCGGACATTATTGCCGACAGGCTCAACCGCAAAATACAATCCCGACCTCGCGACGCCCGTAAATGTTCCGCCGCTTATTTCAAGCTTTGCATTTGCATTGTTGTACCATATCCCGTCTGAATTTCCGCTATTTCGAAAACTGGAAAACTTTCCGCTTTCTATTACGATCTTTGCAGGATTTGCGCTATCTTCAACTACAATTCCGCCTGCTAAACCGGAAACAAGGATAGGTACGGTTTTTTCTTTCTCGGAAAAAAGAATATCCGCATATTCGTACACACTGAATCCTGCCTGCCCGTCTGTATTAAAAGTTCCGCCGTAAATTTTCACAGAAGCATTGTCGTCGTCAGTATAAGAACTCTTTGTTCCCATTACAAACGCCCCGCTCCCCCATTTTGTTTTCACTTCTCCGGCAGGCGAAACGGTACCGAATGTTCCGTTATAAATTTCAGCTGTGCCTCCGTATATTTTAAAAGCATAAGACGCGCCAGGCCCCGCAACAGGACCGGGATCCTCATTATCGTTCGGGTTTTCATCATATGCTTTATAACTGTCGTTGCCTGCAAAACTTCCGCCGAATATCTTAACCTTGCCGCCAGTTACCCGAATTCCGTCGCCTTGCTCCGCAGTAAAACTTCCGTCGTTGATCGTGAGATTACCGCCAACGACATTTACCGCATGCCCGCCATCTCGACTTTGCCGATAATTCCAGTTTCCTCCCATTGTTGTCGACTCATAGTTGTCATAGCAAAGTTTTCCTTCTGTCTTTACCGTTAATTCATTACTGCCAAGAGTGACATTATCCTTTTCTCCCGCTTCCACACAAATTCCGCCGCCGCAAGAATTGATGATCTCACCTTTCGTAATTACGACATTCGATAAACTCTCGTTATTCCCGATAACTCGGACTGCGTAACTTTTAATTGCAAAATTTTTATACAATTGATCGCCGTCCGCATTGGATTGATATTCGTTTTCTCTTCCTTTATGGGTGATTTTCAACGTACCGTTCGAGGTAAAATTTCCGCCTGATACATAAACAGAATCATTCCCCCACGAATCATCCTTGATTTCGCTCTTAATTTCTACGAGCGCCTCTTCTTCCGCTATAAAACTTCCGTTATTGACCTTTATGGCCACGGCATTCGTGGTCAAATTCAAAGAAGTATCTGTTTCATTTGCGTTTATTTTATAATTCGGCAGACAAGTTACGCTTCCCTGATCGACTTCTATTCCCAGATCAGCGTTTTGTATCGTAACGCCCTTCAAAGTAACTTCTGCATATTTTGCATGAATTCCTATATTCTTCTGACCATTTACAAACGTAAAAGTTGCGGCATTCAGCTTGACCTCTGCCGATTGCTTTTCTTTATTTTCAGCATAAATGCCATAAACATTCGAGCCCGTGATGTTAAATTTTAAATCTGCCGTGCGTGTACCCATACCGTCTATGCTGCCGCCCGTAACGTACAGTACGGCACTGCCCTGCTGTTCGGAGTTCGCACCTTCTACATTTTTTTCAAACTCTCCGCCCGTGATCGCCAGCTTCCCGCCGTTGACTTGCACGGTATTACCCCATTTCGACTCAAACCTCCCGTTTGCAATACGAAGATATTCTTTATCCGAAACCGAATCATAATTGCAGCGGATACACGTACCGTTTTCAATTACAGAAAAATTACCCGCTTCCACTGCCATATAGCCGCCGCGCGCATAAATGCCATAGGAAGTTTCTACCCCAAAGTAAGAATAATATTGTCCGCCGCGCGCATACATATTTCCGTTCTCCATGGAAACGATCGAAACTCCTGCCGTTTCGTTTTTCGCATAATCCTTTACCCCGTTATACCCATAGACAACGATCTGAGAACCGTCCTGCTTTTCGTATTGATAATAAAAATCCGCGCTTCCTTCTTCCGAATTTAAAATTATCGAACCGCCTTCTTTTTCTTCTGTGTAGTACAAATATGTATCCTGCATAACGAAGCTGTTGAATGGAGCGGTAAAATAAACTCCCGTTTGCATTCCGTCCAGCTCGGGCATCGTCCAATTGCCCTTCGGCTCATATTTATCGCCTGCCTTTTGATATACGGACGCTTCAACCGTACTTGCTGCCTGATCGGCGTATTCAATATTTCTGGGACCGCTTTCAAACGTACCTCCCGATACCGTCAGCGTCCCGCCGCTGATCATGAGCACGCTGCCGACCGGATTATAAAACGATCCTGTTTTTCCTGCCGATGTATCAATAATCGTCAGACGTACCCCTTCTTTGACGTTTAACATCGGCTTGCGGTTATTGCGTACCAGTTTATGACCGTTTAAATTGATAATCAAATCTACGCCGACATCCGTAACATCCGAAGTTATGATCATAGAACTATCCGTATCTTTTGAAATCGTTATGTTCGAATACCCGTTTTCGATCGCACCGATAAACTCGTTTTCGTTTTTAACTTCGATCTGATCCGCTACAATGTATTCTATATCGCTGCCGTAACTTCCTCCCGAAGATTTTTTTTCTTCCGAAAACCTGCCATACGTCAGAGCAAAACTCATGATCGTTATAATAAGCATGCTTAAAAAACAACCTAAAAGAATCGTCCAAGTTCTGCTCTTCATATACGCATTCCTCCATCGCCCGATTCCGATGCCTGCACGAACAATACGTTTAACTTTGTAGAATATCCCTTACTGAGCGCTTCTTCCAAAACATAATCTTGTTCTGCCCCGCTTACCTGATCGGTATAAAACTGATAAAACGGAGTGTCCGGGATTTCGGAAAAGGAAATAAATCCGCTCTTGCCGCCGTTCGAACATTTTCCCCATTTCCCATGCACGGTCGTTACCGTAGAAAAATCATCAATCGTAACAGGGTTTCCCGTTGCATCGAAAAAATCCGTGATCGGATGAACGACCGACGCCGCACCTTCCGAAAGCGGCGCCACATGCTGATAAGACATCTTTGCCCCGCCTGTTTCATAATTATAATCTTTTTGTATTCGAATGGTCGTTTCAAGACCTGTACCTGTCAGTTTTCCGTCTTTTACTTCGTAAAGTTCTGCCTTTCTGTCAAAATGATATCCGACCACCGATGCTTCGTTAAATATTTTTATATCTTCACTGTCTTTGGGTTCTTCCAGTAAAGAGCTATACGTTTCATCACTCCATTGCGCATTGAAATCATCGTTTACTGTCTGTTCCAAAACGGTAAGAAAAAGAATAAAGGTTTTTGTCTGCCCGATATTTTTCAACAAGTACATAGACGGCAACGCGATATCAACTGCATAAAAAGGCATCTCTTTCTTGCAGTCCAAATAAAGCGCCGGAGCTGATTCATTGATATTGTATTTATCCCGCCGATAAAATCCGACACAATATTCTGCTTCTTCCACGACCGAAGTGATCGTAATCCGATTTTTCGTTTCTGCGCAATAAGCACTGACCGTTCCCGTATGATTTGTATCGGTACCCGAAAATCTGCCGCTGACTTCCATGACTTCATCTACAGGATCTCCGTTCAAATCGAGCCGCGCATTATAATCGTTAAAATCCTTCGTATCGATAATATTCGGCCTTGAAGCAAACGTTCCGTCCGCACCGTATATAAAATTTTTCACAACGTACTGCGGTGTTTTCGTAATATATGTACCCGATTGATCAACTTCCGCAACCTGTAATGCCAGATTCCCAATAAATTCCGCAGGCGCATACAGACGTATCGAGCTTTGCAGATCTACATCGGATATCCGGTCAACGTCTCCGTTTTCCAAAAGCGAATGATTCCGTATGGTAAAACGTACTGAGCGCGCCGTATTCATAGCCGTTTTTCCGTCTTGCAACCAAAAATCCGCATTCGAAAAGGTTGCGGCTGACATGTCGCCAATCGTATATGAACACACAAAACGGCTCAGCTCGGCATTTGTGTTTCCGCTTGTGGATCCGCTGTATCTCGAAAAAGTGACCCCCGTAAACAAAATACTGACAGCAAGTAAATAACAAAGATATGTAATTATCGGAAATTTCTTTTTTCTTTCATTCATTTTTCTTTTTTTCTCATTACCTCCGCACCGATATCCGTCAAAACCCATATCAGAATGCCGCCGCCAAATACACACGCCAAACCCAAAGGACTTTGCAAAAATGAAACTACTTTTCCAAAACCCGACCAGACCGCTACCACTTTTCCCACGATCGCCGCTTTCGGTACACTGAAATCATCAGGGGAATCGTTCGCATCGCCTTTTGTTGCATACGTGTCTCCGGAAACAAGAATAATCCGGTGCGTTATATACGAATGGCTCTTTTCATCATAAAATGTAATTATGTCCCCTAATCCGTATTCTTCCTGTTCGCGAACCACGATAAAATCCCCGATACGGATCTCGTCTTCCATGCTTCCGGATACGACACTTGCAAAAGAATATCCGAAAACCTTCGGCATACCGTTCTTAAACAATAGACGGGCGATCAATATATATGCGTTATACAATAGCAGCAATCCGACAACCACGATCAATATCGTTCGAATGATTATCTTAAAAATCTTATATGCCTTGCCCATCATTATGCCCGCTCGTCGATCTGCGCCGAAAGAGAAATCGTCAGGGTATAGGACGCATTGTTTTCACCCGCCTGGGTATCATTTGCATCGTTGTCCTGCCAATACCATTCCAACTCAAAGACCGTGGACGACAACGATTCGATCGTCAGTCCTGCTTTGCTTAATTCCCGTGCGGAAACATAACCCTCCGTCCCCGAAATGTATGCACCGTCACGTTTCAGCCGATACGACATCCCGATTTCATATTCGTTTACTTCCGAAAACGTAAGAGAATACAGCAAGGCATCCTCGTTTTTGTTCTGAAATGAAAACTTATAACTGCCTTTCATGCCCGGAGCTGCGGTAGAATCCCCAAATGTATCGTTTACAAATACAGGTAAATCTTCCGTTTCTTCCCACGATGTGCCGTCTTTTGACGCAATAAAAATGACCGGTACATAATCCGAATTATCCGAACGCGTCAGAAAATAAACACTTAAAATTGTTGTCATTACCGTAACTAAAACAAGAAAAAGAATAAAAAACAAAAGCCAGAACCGCTTCGCTCGGCGTATTGTCGCTACATATTTATTCGATAATGTCAATATATTGTCGTTTTTATCGACATATCCCGTTCGCGTCTGACCTGAATATACAAATACGTTCGTATCTTCTTTTACAAAAACTCCTTGCTCGGCCTCTTCTTCATCCGTCCAGATACTTTTGCGGATTTTTCCGATACGCTCGCCCTGTTTATCTACCACAATGGCGCGTTTGGGAAGTTTTACGTCGATAGATTCCGGTTCCCCGATGTCTTCCGTTACCGAAATTGCTTCGCCCGCTTCTTCATAAACGGGAATATATACTGCCGGTCCTTGCGTTTCGATTCCCCGTTTTGCCTTTCTTTTGGCCGACTTTTTAAATATGTTCGCCTGATCTTTGATTATGTATTCCGCATTCCTTATAAATCCGTTCTTTACCAGCAACTCATCGATCAGTTCTTCCGCATACTTCACTTGCCGGTCAGAAGATAGTTTTATCATGAAAGGAAATTTTGCGTATCTCAAAACTTCCGAATAATCTTTATGATGATATTTTTCTATATTGTATTGCTTTGGATCTAACGCCAAAAAAAGCCGCAGATAGCCGCCAACCAAACATAATTTAGCCAAAACTTTTTTCCCCGCACGGAAAGTTTCTCCGCTGCGGGTTATTCTCGCTCGTACCTCCTTTGATTTTTTCTCCGCTGTCTTATATGCAAGAAACGCGTTTTTTACAGCATCATAGCGCCGCCCGACTATATACCCCGCTTCCCCCATTCGCTCGGCAAACGAACTTTTCGTGCGCGCTGCCGTAACCGCAAACGCCCGCTCTCCGTTTTCCGCTTGACTTAAATTTTCACCGCTTTCTTCATGATTCAAATTTTCACCGCTTTCCGCATAATTCATATTCTCTGTTTGTCCCGCATCATTAGGTAATTCATTTTCAGGTACTTCCGGCGTTTTTATTTCTTCCTTTCCCGACTCCATTTCCGCACCACCTATATTTTTCTTGAAAATTATTCTATACCGCAGGCTTTCCCCACACCGCACAGCCTGCGGTATAAAATGTTTCCGTAATACACTTAATTAAATTGAAAATTATGAATTTTGTACCGCCGTATAGGAAATCTCATATCCCACCGATGTAATATTTTCCCCGACCCAGGTATCACGGGCATCCGCTGTAGGACCGAAAACGGTTTCGTCATCGCTCGTCCAGGTCACTTCCACATAAATATACAATACCCCATTGGATTTCGGAACATTGACGGGTTCGCCATACAATGTTGCCCCTTCGGCGTTTTCGGTCGTATTTGTGTAAAATTTAACATCAAACATCCCTTTAATAGCCTCTTCCGAATAAGAACCCCAATCATCCGTTAACGCGTTTGTCAAGGTTTCGCCTTCAACAGTCAGTGTAACCAAAGCATCAACGGCACCTTCGTTTTTGATCGTTGCGGCAAGCGTTTTAGCCGTAGACTTCGTGCGGGCAAACTCACCCTTAAATGAATCACCGCCGACATATGCCTCTTTGTTCGGAGAAAGTTCGCTAAAATTTACAGATATTGAATCATTCGTATTTTTTACATTCCACTTTGCAACGCTCATTGTCGCCGACCCGGTACCGCCACTTGTATATCGGGCAAACGTACTACCCAGAAAACAGCAGCTGATCAGCGTCAGAACAACAACCAAAAACACCAACTTGGAAACTACACTTTTTTTGTTTGTCATTTCAATCCTCCCATTTTGTTTCTATGTAAATTTGTTCCGCGTGTGGTACGAAACAAGGTTTACCTATATTTATTGAATTTTAATCTTGCGTCTTTGAATCGGAATCGCCATTCTGTTTTTCCACCAATGCTCGCAATCGTTCTATTTCTTCTTCCTTTTCCTGAATTTCTTTCCTGTTATCCGATTTTATCCGCTTATTGTAAATAACGATCCGCAATACATCGTAAACAATAAAAATCAAAACCGGTATTCCGACAAAAACAAGGATCCCGACAGGCGTCTGCATAAACATTGCAAAACTTCCCAAACCGTTTACGCTTCCGACAAGTTTTCCGATAACATTTTTTATGGGAATTGCTCCGTCCGTCACGGCATTTGCATCGCCTTGCGTAATAAAAGAAATAACCTCGCCGTCCTTTGTCCGATTGACCGCAACGATTCGGTGCGTCACATATGCATCGGATGATAAAAAAGTGATCACATCTCCTTCTTGAAGCTTCTGTATCCCCTTTTTATCCAAAATTTTTACAAAAATCAGCGCACCTTCATTGAAACTGTCCGCTTTCTTTCCTTCCATGGATCCGGATGTTACCGCCAACGGCGCAACCCCAAAAAGATCCGGCGGCCTTTCCGGAGATAAACTGCCTTTTATGATCAAAGTCAGATTACAAAGCAAGATCGGCAATAACAATACCGTTACCGCAATCATTAAAATAATTCCGATTTGTTTGGTTTTTTCCTTGTTCGTGTCCATAACGCCACCCCTCTTTGCTTATCTGTATCATATCATTTTTATGATCGCTTTTCTATCCCAATTGCCTTGCATGCAGAATCGTAACAATTCGTAACAATTCACCGTGCTTGCTTTTTAACCACGCATACTGTATACTAATAATCATCAATCCCTGAAATGAGGTGTGAGTTTGCAAGATATCTTTCATCGTAAGATTCTGTTTGTAGAAGATGATCAGAAACTTCTTTTACAGATGAAAAACTGGTTTCAGACAAACGGCAATCAAATTTTTACAGCGTCTTCGCTCCTTGAAGCTTCTCTGATCCTTAAAAAAATTATTCCGGATATGATCGTTCTTGATGTCATTCTCCCTGACGGGTCAGGACTCGAACTTTTAAAAAGCCTTGCGTCTGTTCCGCCTGTGATCATTTTATCCGACCTCGGTAACGAGGATAATATTCTCGACGGATTGGAGGCGGGCGCGGCCGACTATATCGTCAAACCATGTACCATGCGTATTCTGGAAATGCGCATGCGTCTCCGTTTCTTGCCGTCTTCACAAGCCGCCTTAAATTACGAAGGTCTGCATATCGACAGCAACACCCGCACCGCATTCTATTGCGGTACACCTTTATCTCTCACTTCCAGCGAATTTAATATTTTATGGTTCTTTATGAATCATCCTGACCGCTTTTTCACTGCCGACGAAATCTATGAACAGGTGTGGGATGCTCCCAGCCTGCAAACAACAACCATCCGCAGACATCTTTCCACGCTCCGCCAAAAATTAAAGGAAATATCCAAACAAAATTTGATATACACCGAATTCGGAAAAGGTTATGCTCTTCTGAAAGGAGTAACAAAATGAATCAATCCGTCGCCGCACGTTATTGTATAGCTGTCGCTATCTTTCTTTCTATGACCGCCTTGATAATGTTCCTTAACTTTTTTATTCCCACTCCGACTCACGCTGTCGGAGATACCTCTCTGCGCGGAACCGATAATCAGCCGATCGCTTCTGTATCGATTACAGATCTCAAAGACCTCAATTCCCTGCCCTATGTCAACTACACTCCCGACAAGTATTTGAATCCTAATTTCGAAATTCAAGGCACCCCTATCGATTTGCGCGAAAAAAACCAGTTTGCCCAGAAAGGTACCTTCGTTTTCGTTATTCGTAACATAGATCCCACGGCGGAAGATTTTCTGGAAAAATCCCAATCTTTGAATCCATACCTGCAAGGTGACTATTCTTGGCATTTCACTCTCTATATCCCGAAAATTTGGTCCGCCTGCAATATCTATACCAAATATGTTCTGACTGAAAGAGTCGGCAGTTTATCCGACTATAACTTTATTGAATACAGTGACTATGCCGATAAAACAGATCACCTTTCCGTCAAAACAAAACCCGTTTACCTGGATCTGTCTTTTTACTCCAAACGTCAGTCGATCATGCCCGAACCTCTGTATGCGGCAACCGTCGTAACCATTCATTATGAAACACAGGCCGATAAACTTTTTTGATTGCAAATAAGTAGACTTTTTCGG
>CASEFE010000070.1 GCA_949287105.1 uncultured Bacillota bacterium | reverse complement strand
TTATCAAAGCCTGTATCGTTGCATTTTTTACAGCGAAATTGAGGTTTTAGCATCTCTTCCGTGATGCCCAGACGGCTCAAAATATTTGTCCGGTTTTTTTTAAGTTGTTCTAATTCAGTTGATAAACTTTCGATATTACCGCCTAAAGCTTCTGCTTTCGCAAGGTTAATTTCTTTTGTTTTGATTTCCTCTTCATTTATAAGAAAATCTTTATCGGCTCTGGCTCTTCGCAAGTAATAATCCGCGCGGTCTTGCGCGCGTTCTCTTAAATTGAAATAATAATTTCGTACTTTTTTTCGGAATTCTTCATTCTGTTCGTCGTTTAATGTACGTTGTTTATTGTAATTTGTGAATTCACTTTGAATTTGTTCCGGATGAAAAATTCCTTTGGATTTCCAAGAAGATAATACCGAATTTATATAGGGAATAGGATTGGTTTTTCCTGCGGCCAGGTCTGCGGCTTTAAGTATCATTGCGTCGGAAAAATTCCAGGTTCGCCAATTTTTTAAACATTCTTTATCCCAATTGTTTGCGCGACGTGTAATGCCGGCAGTTTTAAGAACCGCAGCGGCGAATTCTTGTTCACGCGCTTCGTTTTCCATGTAAGCGATGATGCTTTCAGAAGATATAACGCCCAAGGAGACCAACTTCTGAATCAATTCGTCCATTTTTTCGAAGGATTTCTTTTCTCTTCGAAAACAATATTTGGCAAGATTAATCAAAGACGAATCGTCAAATCCGTCTGTAAGCCAAACACTTACAAAGTTGTCTGTATAAGGATCGATAACCTGACAATACACACCCAATTCTTTTGCGATTCGTATGGTCAGATTGCGTATGGAAGTTTTTCGCGATAAATATTCTTTGATTTCCGATTCATTGAACTTCTTATTGGAATAAAGCTCGGTCATTGATTCATCCAGCCTGGTAAATCCGCCTTTTTTATGCAGAGAAGCAACAAATATGATGGAAGATAGTTCAAAACCAAGTTCCTGTGTCCATTTTTTCAAAAGTTTATAATCTTCTGGCTCAGGCGATTTTGAAGAGCCCATTGCTCTCAAAATTGCAGCAACGTCGCTGCTGTGGACATAATAATCGGAAAGTTTCTTTTCAATCTGTTCCACGGAAGTTGCGCCATCGCCCGCAAAATTTTTAGCAACCTGTAAAATATAATTTTGTGATATGCTTTCGCCTTTAAGATCAATACAGTAACGGACAACTAGAATCAATGCGTCAGGCTTAAAAGAATACTCTTCCATGAATGAAAAATATTTCATAAATTCGTTAGAAGAAATCATTCGTTGCGGCATGAGTGATTGTATTGCTTTATTAAAATCCGTATATTTTTCGGCTCTTAGTTTTTTAGGCTTGCCTTTTGCAAAGTCAGCAGGAAAATATTTTACGGCGAAGGGGTGAACGGAAACAATTTCAAGGAGATCAAAATCTTCCCAAAAGCGGAACAGATCCATCAATTTATCTTCGGACATATTCAAAGTTTTTGCTGCTTCACTCAGCGAATAGTCTTCCTGAATATTTTGACAAAGGTATAAGCCGTATATATATACTTTTACCGCTTCCCCGTCGGCTAGCGGCATATATTTTTGAATAAATTGATTTTCTATGCCGGTATAGGAAGAAAGGGAAAATTCCCTTGAATACGAACAAAAACTCATTTGTAAAACTCCGTGCAACGCTTGATTTATTATAGAATTTGCGCTATACTATTATATAAATAATTTTATTGAAAATCAAGATAATTTAATTGTTTTTTTGAATGAAAAATGGTGGGTATATCATTTTGGGATGGGATTGAGATTGTATGAGAGTCTTGCATACATCGGATTGGCATATCGGAAAACGTTTATGCGGGTTTGAACGGTTACAGGAACAGAAAGATGTTTTAGCGGAAATTGCGGCTATTTGTGATCGTGAAAAGGTTGATCTTATTTTGGTAGCCGGAGATATTTTCGATACTTTTTTACCTTCTGCGGAAGCAGAAGATTTATTTTATGATTCTATCAAAAAAATCGCCGGGGCTGATCGTTGCGTTCTTTTGATCAGTGGAAATCATGACGACAATATCCGACTTTCGGCGGCGACAGCACTATCGGAAAGCCAAGGAATTTATATTTACGGTAATAATGACCATATACCGGTTATAAACAAAGAAAGGCGTGTACATCTTGAAGAAGCGGACAATACGTATGCAGTTGTTTCCGATGGAAAAGAACGGGTCTTTGTAAATATTTTACCTTTTCCGAACGAGGCTCGTTTGCGGGAAGATCGTAATCCGGAAGAAAGTTTTCTAGATAAAATGCGCCGTTGGATCGGCAGAGGTGAATCAAAAAATATCCGTAAGTTGCCTTCGATATTTATGTCTCATTTGTTTGTATGCGGCGGAAAGACTTCCGAGGGAGAACGTGAAATAGATTTGGGCGGGGCAAGGGCAATCACGCTTGATTTGCTTCCCATGTGTTCCTATACTGCTTTGGGACATTTGCATCGAAAACAGCATTTTACGGGAAATGTTTATTATAGCGGATCAATTTTACAATATTCGTTCGATGAAGCCGGTATGGATAAAAGCGTGGTCGTATTTGATCTGAACGGTGAGAACGCAACAAATATCAGAGAAATAAAATTAAAGAGCGGTAAACAATTGGTTCGCCTTGCGGCAACAGGCGTATCGGATGCTGTTGCGTTATTAAAAATGTATCCGGACGCATTGATTGAATTGACGCTTTATCTTACTGAGCCTTTATTGGCCTCTCAGATACGTACTTTAAAAGATACAAATAAAGGATTGGTGTCGATCATAACGGATGTTCAAACCAATTTATCTTCAAGAGAATTTAATTCACGTAAAGCAATGTCTTCTTCTGAAATTTTCAAAGAATACTATAATAGTTTGTTTGCGGTAAAACCGTCGGATGAATTGACAGAATTGTTTTTATCGCTTACGGAGGAGGAAGATGAAACCCAAACGCCTTGAATTGTGTGGCATCAATAGCTTTTCTCGTAAAGCATCGATTGATTTTCAAAAATTGTTATCGGGTGGGATTTTTGGAATATTTGGTGATACAGGAAGCGGAAAGACAACAATATTGGATAGCATTGTTTTTTCTCTTTATGGTAAAATTGATCGTTTGCGTGGCGGTACCGGTAGTGAAATCATAAATTATAACAGCGATAAAGCTTCCGTGATGTTTGAATTTGAAATCGAAACGACGCAGGGTAGGAAAACATATCGAGTCGAACGGGAAATAAAGAGAAAAAATTCTGTTCAAGCGGTCACTCTTTCCGAAGTAAAAGATGATCGTATCACTGTTGTGAGCGACGGTGTAAAAAGCACAAATGTGCGCATACAGGAGATTATAGGTTTATCATTTGAAGATTTCAAAAAGTGTATTGCTTTACCGCAAGGTGAGTTTGCTCAATTTGTAAAATCTGAGCGCGCGGAACGCTTGAAGTTGATTGCGCGGTTATTTGATTTGGAGCGATACGGCGAAAGATTAAATGCAAGATTAAAAGAAAGACTGTCTAAGGCACAGACAAATTTTGACCTTGCGGAAGGGGAATTGCGCGGCTATATTGAAATTACAGAAGAAACCTTTGCACAGATGCGGTCGGAAAGTCTTGAACTTAAAAATAAAAAGCTGGAATTAGATGAAGAATTCAATCGGTTTTCAGAGGCCTTTGAAAAAACAAAGATCGTATTTGAAAGGGCAAAAAAATATCGGCAATATCAGGAAGAAAGGGAACAGTTAAAATCAATTGAAAAAGATATTCAGATAAAGAAAGAATATTTAAAGCTTTTGCCTTCGGCAATTGATCTGATTTCTGCAGAGCAAAAAATTGTAGAGCTGAATAAAAAACTTGATTGTGAACAGCAAAGTTTGAATTCGAGACGTCAACTTCATTCCGAGACAGAAAAAGTTTTGTTTTCTTTACAAAATGACGCACAGCAGAATGACTTTGCACGTATAATTTTTGAACAGGACACGTTGTTGGCTAAATTAGCCTATGCGAAATCAGATTTGGCTTTGATGAAAGATACTGAAAAAGAAATAGTGGAATCAGATAGTCGATGCACCTCGACAAAGAAACGAAAGCAAAAGCTCGAATCAGAGTTAAAGGAGCTGTCGATAAAAGCAAAGAATGTTTTATTTGCAATAGAAGAGACTGTATCTACGGATTTGGAAAAACAGCTTCTTGAAAGTTTTGACGGGTATTTGCTTAGGAAAGAATATTTGCGCGCTAAAAAATATTTTGAAGAGAAACGTGAAGAACTTCATAGAGGATTTCAGGGCGGAGAACTTTTTGAAAAGGTTGAGAATGAAATAGATTTGCAAATAAAGTATTTTACATCTTTATTAACTTCGAGTAAGGCAGCTGATGTTTCTGACATTTTAGGAAAATATCGGGAAGAGCAGGTAAAAAGAGAAAAATTAAACAGTGAATTGAAAAAAATCGAATTATTGACAGAGCGAAATAATAGTGATTTGAAGCAAATTTCTGATTATCTTAATGATTTCGAAGTACAAAATCAACGATTGCTTACTAAATTAAACGATATAAAAAATAAATTACAACAAGAATTTCATTGCGGGGATGATTTTGATTTTGCGGCGATGGAAATTTCAGCAAAAGCAAAAAAAAGACATGCAGAAGCGGAGCAAGAAAAAATAAAAACAGAGATCGAGGCAAAGAAAAATCTTTTACAGGAAACAAAAATTTTGATCGGGCGTGAAGAAGTTTTGATTGAAAAATTAAAAGAAGAATTGAATGCAGAAGATCAAACCCGAAATCAACTATTAAAAATTTTTTCAGATTCCGAAATGGCAAGAAAGATAATAAATTCCGTTTCAAATGCGGAGGCTCTGCAAAAACAAGTCGACGAATTTGACAAACGCATGATATTTTTGCAATCCAATATAGAAGCACTGGAAAAAGAAGGAGCGTCTTTAGAATTTTCCGAAAAAGATTATTTGAACGAATATGAAAAAATGAATCTTTTGACGGAAAAAAAACAGTTTGTAACAACGCATCTTGCTATGTTTGAAAAGGATATAGCATCTTTTGCGGAAAAGCTGGCAAGAAAAAAGGAATTAGAGTTAAAAAGATCAATTTATAAGAAGCAACTGGATTTGCTGTTTCAATTGCGTCAATTGTTAAAAGGCAATGGTTTGATGGAATTTATTGCGGAAGAGTATCTTGCCGATATTTCGCTTTCAGCAACAAAAACATTGCTTCGATTGACGAATGGACGGTATTTTATCCGGTATAAAGATGGCGGTTTTCAGATCGGCGATAATTTTTGCGGAGGAGAATTTCGCAGTGTAAATACGCTTTCGGGAGGAGAAATTTTTCTTGTTTCTTTATCGTTGGCGTTGTCGCTATCAGAGGCGATACATGCAAAATCTTTGCGGCCGATTGAATTTTTCTTCCTGGATGAAGGGTTTGGAACTTTGGATGAAAAGTTGGTTGATACAGTGATAGACAGTTTGGAAAAATTAAAAAGCGACCATTTTTCAATCGGACTTATATCTCATGTTGAGGAATTGAAACACAGAATCAACAATAAAATAATTGTAACGGGAGCGCAGACGACCGGTAGCTCGGAAATACAAATTTGTTATTAAATAAACGGAGAAACTCTATTGGCTAATAAAATTTTGTCGCCTACAATGTTATGGGGGGATTTTGATGAATCCCTTCCTACGCAATGTACAATTTTATATGAACAGAAAGATGAAAAAAAAGTATTTCGCCGGATTCGTTTTTTTGGGCGAGCGGTAGGAGACGAGCGTGTCAATATATATGCGTTGTTCGGTATGCCGTTGAATACAGATAAAGTGCCGGCGATTTTAATAATGCCTGACGCTTCTCTAACGGCAGATGAAAAACTGATACAGCGCTTTATTGAAAGGGGATACGCCGTATTGATGCCGGATTATCGCGGTGAATGGGCCGATACGGAAAATTATACGATTTATCCGGAATCAATTTCGTATGCGAACTATGCCAAGGCTGGTAGGCATTTGGATTTTGCTGATGAAACGGCTAAAGAAACAAGCTGGTACGAGTGGACCGCTGTTGCAAGATATTGTGTAAGTTATCTGCGTACTATGTCTCAAATTACGAATATAGGGGCTCTTGGCTTAAAAATGGGCGGGGATGTAGTATGGCAGCTTGCTGCAACATGCAATGAACTGTCTTGTGTAATTCCTGTCTGTTCAGGCGGATGGCGGGCTTATAGCGGAATCAATAAGTTCGGGGATGCAACTGAACTGAAAATGGATGATGAAAGATATAGGTATTTAGCGGGCGTCGATGCACAGGCTTATGCACAGAGTGTTTTGTGTCCCGTATTAATGTTATGTTCTACGAATGATTCGCGCTTTGATGCCGATCGTGCTTTTGATACGTTTGCAAGAATCAATCCGGATCTCGAAAAAACCTTTTATTTTGTAGCAAGATATGACGGACACGTGGGAAACACGGGTATGAATGACCTGGATTTATTTATCGATAAACATCTGAAGGGCAGAGCGGTTTTTGTGCCTTCTCCGGTAGAAATTAAGATTGAAGAAGACGATGGAGACCTTATAGCGCGTATAAAATTTGATCCGAATGGAGAAGTAAAATATTGTGATGTTTTTATGGCGGAAAACAGGCTGGAATCGGCTTATCGCAATTGGACCAAATGCAGACTAAAAAGAGAAGACGGGGTAGATGAGCGCGTTTTTTATCTGGATGCCTATAAAAAGTCGACTCGTGTATTTGCGTTTGCAAAAGCAAAATATAGTTGCGGATTTGCGGTATCTTCTAAAATTGCAGTGAAAAAATTGGACGCCAAATACAATAATCAAACTGAAAAGTGCAGAATTTTCTATACAAGTGCAGACGGAACAGACAGTTTGACGATTGGAAAATACGATAAAAATGTAATGGCTGGGTGTTTTCTTGACAGTAGTATACCTGCTGTGCAAGTAATGAAAGGACCTTTTGGAATTGCAGGAGCTACTTCGATCTATGGTTTGAAAACATACAAAATCGGAGACGAGAAATATGCGCCTTCTGAAAATGCGCTTCTGAAATTCGATATATATTGTAAAAAACCTGCGGTTTTGGAAATTACTGCGACGGCATATTTAAGCGGTGTTGCTGAAAATTATGTTTGCAATCTGCGTTTGCCAGGTGGTGAAAGATGGACCAACCATATATTGAGTGCCAAAGATTTTAAAAATGCAATCAATAAACCATTGGTGCAATTTTGTGAGGCGGTGAGCTTAACATTTACTTCGGTAGATGAATTTTACTTAAATAATTTGTTATGGCTTTGAAATATTTATTAAATTTACTTTTTATCGGCTAAAAAATATGGTATACTCTTTAGGAGACAAAATAATTACAAAAAAGAAACATCCATGCGGATGTGATGAATGGACGATCGTACGAACCGGCGCGGATTATAAAATTCGTTGCGATAAATGTGGCAGAGTGGTTTTGATATCTTCGGATGCATTAATCAAAGCCGTAAAGAAAAAAGGAGAAAATAATGGAGGGTGAAACACCTTACAAGGATTTACTCAGAGAGCGGAAAGAACCGAATTATGAATTTTATTCGACAGTAAAGTTTTTATTCGTATTGCTTTCAGTTCTTGCATGCTTTACAATTGTTTTCACACAGATCCTTATCGGGGTAAAGGTGGTGGGGCCGTCGATGCTTCCCACTTTAGAGACGGGCGATTATTTGTTTGTTTCCACTTTGGCTGAACCAAATCACGGCGATATTGTTGTTGTTCCGAACCCGCGTCCGACCGGTGGTCAGTATTTAATTAAACGTGTTGTCGGGCTGCCTGGTGATACGATCAAAGCGGAAAATGGAATATTATATCGGAAGGGGCCTGGAGAGTCAGATTTTTCTGCGGTAGTGGAAGGATATTTAGAAGGTACATGGACGCATGAAAATAAAATATTGCCGGTAACGATTAAACCGGGACATATGTATGTTTTAGGCGACAACCGCAACAATAGTACGGATAGTCGTGAATTAGATCAATTTAAAATTGTTGAAATGTTGGGAGTAGTGACAGATTGGTCTATTGCTCACAAAGAATTTTTAACGGCTGTATTTGGATTTTTACAATAAACAAATACGATTCAGAGGAGGCTCGATCATGAACGGAACGGAAAATTTTTCAAAGGATATTGTAATTACATCGGACAGTACTTGTGATTTAGGTAATGAAATTTTACAAAAGAATCAGATAATTACATTTCCTTTGAGTGTTATTCTGGGGGAAAAGACATTTAAAGATGGAATAGATATACAGCCTGCGGATATATTTGATTACGTGGCTAAAACGGACAACCTTCCCAAAACAGCGGCCCCGAGTGTTGCTGAATATGAGGAGTTTTTCGGGCAATTTGTAAAGCAGGGAAAGACGGTAATTCATTTTAATATTTCATCCAAAGCTAGCGGTTCAAATGGGTTTGCAAATGCCGCAGCCAAAGAGTTTGGCGGTAAAGTTTTCGTGGTAGATTCATTGGCTCTTTCAACCGGGCAAGGGCTTTTGGTGATGAAAGCGTGTGATCTTTTGAGGGAGGGCAAAACTGCGCAGGAAATTTATGATACGGTTTTATCGTTGCGAGAAAAAGTAAATACGTCATTTATTCCCGATACTCTTCGGTATTTGTATATGGGCGGAAGATGTTCTACTTTATCGTATTACGGAGCCAAAGTTCTTTCGATTCATCCATTGATATCGATGAAGGATGGGCAGCTGTATCCGAAAAAGAAGTATATAGGAAAAATGGCGAGGTGCTTGAAAAATTATATTGAAGATCTCGCGGAAGAATACAAAAATTATGATTCGGTGCGTTGTTTTATTACGCATAGCAGTGCAGATGCTGAATTGGTTGCGCAGGCGAAAGAATTGGTGCAGCAGTATTTTCATTTTGATCAGACACTTGAAACGGTTGCAGGCAGTATTATAACCAGTCATTGCGGAAAAAACACGATCGGAGTTTTATTTATTACGAAATAAAGGATTGACGACAGAAAGATGAAAATAATTTATGAAGATAACGATTTGGTATCTGCTTATAATCAAAAACAGCGTATTTATCGTTTATATTTAATTGTTGCCATATTTTACGGGATCCTTTGTGTTTCCTGTTTGCTGTATTTTATATCATTGCCATATCAAGATCCGCATCAGGCAATACCGAAGTGGATTGTATGGATAACTTCTTGTATATTTGTAATATTCTCTTATATATATATGGGGATAAAATTTCACCGTGCACGCAGATATTATAAACTGGTTTCCTATTTATCGGTAGGAATGAAACAGGTCAATAAAAGTTTCTTTCTTAGATATGAAGACACTGAATTGAAAGACGGTGTGGATTTTAATGTTTTAATCATGTCGGAATGGAGCAATAAAAAATCTGAATATATGGAGCGAAAAATTTTTTGCGATAAGGAAAAACCGCTTCCTGAATTTATGGAAGGAGATGTTGTGTGTTATCTTACGCAAGGAAATTTCATGATTGAATACGAAGTAGTCGGGCATGATGATGAATTTGCAAAAAAAATTGCAAGCGGCCCTGTACATGAAAGACTTTTCACAAAAAGAGGAGAACAAATTTAATGCGAGCAGTAGTAACGGTTACAGGAAAAGATAAAAAAGGAATTATAGCAGAAGTCAGCGGTTTTCTCGCGCAAAAAGGTGTAAATGTAGAAGATATCAGTCAAACTATATTGCAGGAATATTTTGCAATGATCATGCTTGTTGATGTGAGCGGAATAAAAACGGAACTTTCCGTTTTGGCAAAAGAATGCGAAGAACTGGGAAAGTCTATCGGGATGTCCATTCGTTTACAGCACGAAGCGATTTTTAACGCAATGCATACAATTTAATAAGCGAACGAGGCAAAGTAAACTTATGTGGAATAAATTTGATGTACTTGAAACGATAGACATGATTGAAAGAGAGCATCTCGATATACGTACGATAACAATGGGTATTTCTTTGTTACCTTGTATATCCGGCACTCCGGAAAAGACCGCCTCGAATGTTTACGAATTGGTCTGCAGAAGAGCAGAAAATATCGTACATGTTGCGGAACAATTAGCGGGAGAATACGGTATTCCTATTGTCAATAAGCGCGTTTCGGTCACTCCGGTCAGTTTAATATGCGCACCTTTTCCTGAAAAAGCGATCATGATTGGTCAAGCTCTTGATAAGGCGGCTGACAATCTCGGAATAGACTTTTTAGGAGGTTATTCAGCTTTAGTTCATAAGGGGACGGCAGATTACGAAAAACTTTTTATTGAAAGCATTCCGGAATTACTTGCGAGCACCAAACGCGTTTGTTCATCCGTGAATATTGGTTCATCAAAATCAGGGATCAATATGGATGCTGTGCGGCAAATGGGAGAAATTGTCAAACGTACTGCTGATTTGACAAAAGAACAGGATGGTTTAGGGTGTGCCAAACTGGTAATTTTTGCGAATGCTGTGGAAGATAATCCGTTTATGGCGGGTGCATTTCACGGAGTCGGGGAAGCCGGTTGTGTGATCAATGTAGGTGTTTCCGGTCCTGGTGTCGTAAAGCATGCGCTGGAAAATATCCCGCATGCGAATCTTACAGAAGTCGCGGAAATGATCAAGAGAACGGCTTTTAAGATTACAAGAACAGGGCAATTGATCGCAAAAGAAGCGGCGAAGCGTTTAGGTGCCGAATTTGGCATTGTCGATTTATCATTGGCGCCGACTCCGGTAATGGGGGATTCTGTTGCGCATATACTCGAAGAGATCGGGTTAGAATGTGTCGGTGGGCATGGAACTACAGCCGCATTGGCAATGTTAAACGATGCGGTCAAGAAGGGCGGCGTTATGGCAAGCTCGCATGTAGGCGGACTTTCCGGCGCATTTATTCCGGTCAGTGAAGATATTGGGATGATCCATGCTGCTGAAAAGGGGCTTTTAAATATTGATAAATTAGAGGCGATGACCGCCGTTTGTTCTGTTGGGTTGGATATGATTGCGATCCCCGGGAAAACGCCGGCTTCGACTATATCAGCTATCATTGCCGATGAAGCGGCCATCGGAATGATAAACAACAAAACAACCGCAGTCCGAGTGATTCCTGTTCCGGGAAAAGATGTAGGCGACACCGTAGAATTTGGTGGTCTATTGGGACGTGCGCCGATCATACCGGTGAATCCGACGGATAGTTCAAAATTTATTGAGCGCGGAGGAAGGATTCCGGCGCCGATTCATAGCAATAAGAATTAGGAGAATTCATGGAAAGAAAGGATATATCTGAAAAATACAAATGGAAAGTAAGCGATATTTTCTCCTCTGACGAGGCATGGGAAGAATGCCGTAAAACTGCAGAAAGAAAAATAGATTTTTCAGCATATGAAGGAACGCTGAGTAATGTTGAAAATTTAATTCGATTTTTCAAAGAACAGGAAGAGGTTGGTCTGTTACTGGAACGGCTGTATTTGTATGCGCATATGCGCCATGATGAAGATACGCGTAACGCAAAATATACTTCAATGCAATCCCAGGCGATGTCACTGTTTGTATCGTTTTCATCAGCTACGGCCTTTTTTGAACCTGAACTTATTGCGCTGAATGAGGATATATTAAAATCTTTTATTGCGAATGAAAAGCTAAAAGACTATGATTATTTTTTACGCCAGTTGCTTAAAAGTAAAAAGCATGTATTGTCGCCTGCCGAAGAAAAACTGCTTGCGATGGGTGGGGAAGTCTATTCGCAATTTCAAAATATTTTCTCAATGATAGATAATGCAGATTTGCGTTTTGGCGAGATAGAAGGAGAGGCTGGAGAGAAGTTTGAACTGACGCATGGAACTTATGGGGTAATTATGCACGATGGCTACAGAGAACGTCGTCGAATTGCTTTTGAAAAATATTACGATGCATATATTCAACTGAAAAATACAATTGCAGCTGTTTATTTCGGAAATGTAAAAAAAGACGTTGTATTGGCAAAAGCCCGTAAGTACGAATCTTGTCTGCAGAAAGCTTTATCGGGTGAAGATGTAGAAACAAGTGTGTATGATAATTTGATTCGTTCTGTTCATAAGAGCCTTCCGTCCATGCATCGGTATATTTCTTTGCGTAAGCAGATTTTGAAGTTGTCAGAACAGCATATGTATGATATTTATGCTCCGTTAGTAGAAGACGCGGAACTGAAACTTTCTTATGAAGATGCTTGTGCGTTAGTGATAAAAGGGCTTTCCGTATTAGGGGAGGATTATTGTTCTTTATTGCAGCAAGGTTTTGAGAATGGTTGGGTAGATGTATACGAAACAACTGGAAAACGGAGCGGGGCGTACAGTACAGGAATTTTTGGATTGCATCCGTATGTTTTATTAAATTACCAAAAAACTACACACGATGTTTTTACGATTGCTCATGAAATGGGGCATGCGCTGCACACTTATTATTCAAATAAGAGTCAGCCCTATGCAAAAGCCGATTATCGGATCTTTGTGGCAGAAGTAGCAAGTACTGTCAATGAAGTTTTACTTTTGAAATATATTTTGGCTTCAACAGAAGATATTAAGATTCGGAAATATCTTTTGAATTATTACTTGGATATGATTCGGACCACTTTGTATCGGCAAACGATGTTTGCGGAATTTGAGGCGATTGCTCATCAAGACGCTGAGGCGGGTGTTCCTCTTACAAGTGATCATTTATGCCAAGTGTATTTGGACCTTAATCAGAAGTATTATGGCTCAGATATAGTTCATGATAAAGAAATTGCATATGAATGGTCGCGAATCCCTCATTTTTATACCTCGTTTTATGTATATAAATATGCAACCGGCATTATCAGTGCAATTTCGATAGCAAACAGAATTCTTTCCGAAGGGAGTGCTGCTGTTTCGGATTATAAACGCTTTTTGTCATCCGGTGGGAGCGACAGTCCCGTAAATTTACTACGTTTGGCAGGAATCGATCTAACTAAACAAGATGCTTTTGATACAGCATTGAATGAGTTTGAAAAAACTTTATCGACGTTTGAAAGTCTGATCGGGTAAAAGCAATGGTATACGCCGAATATCAGAACAGCATAATAGATTATAAACGTTTTTGTCGGTTCCATTTGCTGAAAGCAAGAGGAATCAAAACTTATATTTTTTCGCTGTTATTTTTTGTTTTTGGAGTTTTTTTCATAATAATGGCTGTTACTGTGCAAAATCCCGCTTTATATGGCGTTGCAGTGATTTTGTTAGGTTTGGCAATTGCTTTACCGTTTCTATATTTATGGTTGCAAAATGTAAAAATCAATAAGAGATTTCGGGGGGATCGATTATACGAAAAAATAAAGCATTTTTTCGTTTTTTCTGAAAACGGACTTCATTTAACCATAAAAGCAAAAGGTAAAGAAGAAGATTACGAGATACCTTATTCACAAATGCTGCGCGTATATGAGCGTAACGATGTGTTTTACATTTATATTGGCGCAATGCATGCATTGATTATTCCTAAGTCAGCCATTCGAGAAGACCAAAAAGGGGAATTGAAAGGTTATTTTTGTTTATTAGGAAAGCGTTTTAAAGGAAATCAAAAGCTTTCAGATAATATTCCGTTTGACGGGGAAGACAAATGAAGAGTACGACGAATAATGTAATGCCAAATAATTTGGAAGCGGAGCAAGCTTTATTGGGATGTCTGTTGATTGATAATGATACACAGACAGAGATTTTGGAACGTTTAACAGAAGAAGATTTTTACCAAGAATCGCATCAGTTGATCATTGGGGCCATGCGGAAAGTTTTTAATGAGCGGAAGCCTGTTGATATTGTTACGCTTGCAGATCAATTGGAGACGGAAAAATGTCTGGATAAGGCCGGCGGTATTACCTATATTACTGATTTAGCTAAAATTACGCCTTCCGCGGCAAATTATAAATCATATTTTGAAATAGTAAAACGTGATAGTGTCAATCGGCGTTTAATTAAGGCTTCACAAAAAATTATTGAAACTTGCATGAAAGGAGCGGATACGCAAGACAGCGTAGCGTTTGCCGAACAGCAGGTTTTTGACATATCAAAGCGCATGGATACGTCTGCTTTGGTAGATATGCGTGAAGATGATAGCTATGATCGTGTTTTAAATAAATTTGAAGTGATTTCGACCGATAAAAATGCTTTGCGAGGGGTGAACACTGGTTTTACAAAGCTGGATAAACTTACAAACGGATTGCAAAAATCGGATTTTATCGTTCTTGCAGCGCGGCCTGGTGTAGGTAAAACGACAATCGGAATGAATATTATAGAGCATGCTGCTTTGGTGGATAACCGTGTTTGTGCGGTTTTTTCTCTGGAAATGCCACGTATACAGCTTGCGCAGAGATTGCTTTGTTCCTATGCGCGGGTTAGTATGTCAAAGGCACTCGCCGGTGAGCTATCGCAAAGTGATTGGAAGAAGCTTTGGAAGGCTAGCAGCGATCTGAAAAAAGCAAAAATTTATATCGATGATTCATCAAAAATAACGCCGGGTGAAATTATTTCTAAATGCAGAAGATTAAAAGCTCGTCGAGAAGGGCTTGATATTGTTATGATCGACTATATTCAGTTGATGGGAAGCGGAGAACGCAGACAAGAAGAAAATCGCCAGCAAGAAATTGCAACTATAACCAGAAACTTGAAAATTATGGCAAAAGAGTTGAATGTACCTGTCCTGGCGTTGTCTCAGTTGCGCCGAATTTCATCGAAAGAAGAGCCGCAGCTTTCTGACTTGAGAGAATCAGGTGCAATTGAACAAGATGCTGATATAGTAATGTTTATTCATAGACCGGATGTTGCGGCGACTCCTGAAGAAATCAAAAGCGGAAAAATTATTAAAGATGATGCCGATCTGATTATAGCTAAGCATCGTAACGGTGAACTGGGTCGTGTAAAATTACGCTTTCGTGGAGATCAAGTGCGTTATGTCAATCCTCCTCCGGGATATTTACCGGAAGATCCGCTGGAGGGTAAGGAAGAACAAGAACCTGAACAAAATTATGAGTTTGAATCAGAATATGATGAATACGATGAAGCAATGAATTCTTTTAATGGAGAAGATATCCCGTTTGAACCGGATGAACCTTCAGAAGACGACGATATAAAATGAAATGGAAACACAGATCAGAAAAATCAATTTAAAATCTTTGGAATATGCAAAGCAATTGCTTTTACAAGGAGAACTTGTCGCTTTCCCGACGGAAACTGTATACGGATTGGGTGCAGATGCGCGTTCAGACGAAGCGGTTGGAAAAATATTTCAAGTTAAAGGGCGGCCTTCGGATAATCCTCTTATCGTGCATGTGCATAAGGATTTTGAAATAAAAAACTTGGTAAAAGATGTTTCTGACTACGCACAAAAATTGCGTGAAGCGTTTTTACCTGGCCCGTTGACTCTTGTTTATCAAAGTAGAGGAGTTGTCTGTTCAAAGGTTTCGTGTGGACTCGATACGCTTGCAATTCGAGTCCCTTCGCATAAAGGGGCACAAGAATTTTTAAAATATGTTGATATACCTGTTGCGGCACCGTCCGCTAATTTATCAAAACATGTCAGTCCGGTTTCGGCTTTGCATGTGAATAATGATTTGGACGGAAAGATACCCTTGATTTTGGATGGCGGTAACTGTTCAGGCGGTATAGAGAGTACTGTGTGTGACGTAACGGGGCCTTATCCGCAGATTTTGCGTGAAGGGCTGGTTTCTCGGGAAATGATAGAAGAAGTGGTTGGGTTTTGTAATGTGTATAAGCCGAAGGAAGGCGAACGTGTTCGGTCTCCAGGGATGAAATATAAACATTATTCTCCTGCTTGTTCTACAAAATTGTTTGAATCTTTTGAGGTAGAGCAAGCGGTTGAATGTTTTTTAAGATTAAAACATGACGGTTTTCGCGTTGTTGTTTTGTGCGAAGATAAAATTAAAAACAATTTTACGGAAGACTCTGTGATGAATCTTGGCAAAACGGATTATGAAATGGCGGCAAATTTGTATGAGTTACTTCGTCGCGCCGAAAAGATGGCAGACGTTATTGTTGCGGTTTGTCCTGAGAAACAAGATGGTATAATGGCTGGAGTACAAAATCGACTAAAAAAAGCGTGTGCAGAAATCAAATGAAAAGAAAAAAGGTTTTATTTGTATGCAGCGGAAATACATGTCGGAGTCCGATGGCAGAACATATTTTCCGGGCAGAAATTAAGAAAAGAAAAATTAAATATGTAGATTCGGCGTCGGCGGGGATATTTGCGGATATAAACGGAAATTTAAGTATTGGTAGTGCTGCGTGCCTTGAAAAATTATCGTTGGATTATTCAAAGTTTAAGCCTCGTCAGTTAAAGCATAAGATGATCGAAAATTGTTATTTGGTTGTTTGTATGACATCTGAGCAAAAAGCTTTATTGGATGGCTTTTCTAATGTTTATTCGGTTCAGGAAATTGCCGGATTTGAAATCCCGGACCCATACGGTAAAGGGCAAGATGTTTATAATTCAACTGCGATGCTTATACAAAAGGCCGTAGATGTGATGATAGAAAAATTTTTTGTAGAAGATAAAAATTGATTCAATATGAGGTGAGCCATGAAAATAGCGGTCGCAAGTGATCACGGCGGATTTGCTTATAAAGAAATATTAAAAGAGTATCTGCAAGGCAAAGGACATGAGATTTGTGATTTTGGTACTGACTGTACAGATTCTTGTGATTATCCCGATTTTGCTTTGCCGGCTGCAGAGGCTGTGGCAAATGGTGAATGTAATATAGGTATTTTAGTTTGCAGTACTGGGATAGGAATCTCAATAGCTGCGAATAAAGTGCCTGGGATACGTTGTGCTCATTGTCATGATACGTATTCCGCAAAGTATACTCGTCTTCATAATAATGCGAATATGTTGGCATTTGGTCAAAAAGTAATCGGCGAAGGATTGATGCTTGAAATTGTTGATGTGTTTATGTCAACAGAGTTTGAGGGCGGAAGACATCAGCGCCGAATTGATAAGATTTCCGATATTGAAAAAAAATATTTTAAAAAATATTAATAAAATAAATAAAAATTAAGGGAAGTAATATACTATGGCAAAAGTTTTTATTATGGATCATCCGCTGGTACAGCACAAAGTGACTATGATGAGAGATAAAAATACGAGTACAAAAGATTTCAGAGAGCTTGCAGAAGAAATATCGCTTTTAATGGCATACGAAGTAACCCGTGATCTTCCGTTGGAAGATATCGAAGTTGAAACGCCAATTTGTAAGACGGTAGCGAAGACTGTTTCTGGTCGTAGCCTTGGTATTGTGCCTATTTTGCGTGCAGGTTTAGGGATGGTTAATGGCATGCTTCGGTTGGTGCCAAATGCAAAAGTCGGGCATATCGGTTTATATCGCGACCCCAAAACCTTGCAACCCGTAGAATACTATTGTAAATTACCTGCTGACGCAACAGACAGAACGTTGATTGTGGTTGATCCCATGCTTGCAACAGGAGGAAGCGCAATAGCGGCTATTGGTTTTTTGAAAGAGCGTGGCTGCAAAAATATAAAATTTTGTTGTCTGATTGCTGCGCCGCAAGGCTTAAATGCTCTGAAGGAAGCACATCCGGATGTTGATATTTTTGTTGCAGCTATGGATGAAGCTCTTAATGATCATGCATATATTATTCCTGGACTCGGAGATGCGGGCGATCGATTGTTCGGAACGAAATAATAAAACAGTAAAACAAAAGGAGAAAAGTAAGAGTGAAAAAAGTCAGGAAAGCGGTAATACCCGCGGCCGGATTTGGCACCAGATTTTTGCCGGTTACAAAATCTGTTTGTAAAGAAATGTTGCCGATAGTAGATAAACCTACTTTATTATATATAATTGAAGAAGCGGTTGCTTCCGGGATTGAAGATATTTTAGTTGTTACAGGGCGCAACAAAAAAATCTTAGAAGATTTCTTTGATTACACACCTGAATTGGATGCTCTTTTGGAAAATGATGGCAAAAGAGAATTGCTTGAAATTTCTAAGAAAATGGAAAATTTGGCGAATCTATATTTTGTGAGACAAAAGCACCCGGTAGGGTTTGCTGATGCGGTCATGAATGCGAAAGCGTTTACAGGAGATGAGCCGTTTGCGATTTTATTGGGGGATGATGTTATTTATACAGATAAAGATACTGTACCGGGGATACAACAGCTGATCGATTGTTATTATGATACAGGGAAGCCTACGGTTGCCGTGATGGAAGTGGCGGATTCGGATGTGCCTAAATACGCTAATATCAAAGGAGAAGAAATTAGCAAAAATAGATACGCGATAGAAAAGATCGTTGAAAAACCTTCCATTCAAAATAAATTTACAAATAATGCGGTGATTGGTCGCTATGTTGTTGAAAGAGATATATATGATATTATACGCAATACGAAGCCTTCACCGAAAGGAGAAGTGTATTTTACGGATGCGTTGCAAACATTGGCTTCTGAAAATAGGTTGATTGGGTGCAAATTTGAAGGAAAGCGATATGATGCAGGAAATAAATTAGAGTTTTTGCAAGCCAATGTTGAATATGCGTTGCGAGATCCGGAATTATCAGATGGATTCAAAGAATATATTTTAAAATTATCGGAACTTTTAAAACAGAAATGAAAATTCGTTTATATAATGCAAAAATATTAATCAACCCAAATGCAGACGTAATAGATGGGGAAGTTTGTATTAGTGGCAACAAAATTATTAGCGTCGGGAGTAATTCCGACGCTTTTTATGCTGAAAAAGAAATAGATTGTGGAGGGAACCTGATTCTAAGTGGTTTTTGTAATGCGCATACACATGCAGCCATGTGTTTATTTCGCGGAGTAGCGGATGATTTAGCATTGGAAGACTGGTTATACGATTGTATTTTTCCTATGGAAAAAAATTTAAATCCGGAAGATGTGTATTGGGGGACAATGTTGCAGATTGCGGAGTTTGTTCGTAATGGCATAACTTGTTTCGCTGATATGTATTTTTTCCCTGATTCTGTATATAGGGCTGCCAATTGCGCTGGATTGGCGCTTGCGCTTTGTTGCGCTTCTAGTTCCATGGCGTCATATAATGTTCTCGACGAAATCGAAAAAAACTATCATTTATATAGTACTATGTCTGAAAGAGTTCGCTATTTCCCTGGGCTTCATGCTGAATATACTTGCGAAGAATCTTTGATCGAAAAAGTTGCAGATTTTGCAATTGAGTCGGGAGCAAAAACATATATACATCTTTCAGAAACTTTAAAAGAGGTTGGAGATTGTACTGTTCGACATCAAGGTTTGACGCCGCCGCAATTTTTGCACAAACTTGGTTTTTTTGATAACGGAGGAATTGCTGCGCATTGTGTTTATGTCGATAAAGATGATATCGCTTTGATGCGGCAGTGCGGCGTAACACCGGTCATCAACAGCTGCAGCAATCTTAAACTTGCTTCTGGAATAGCTCCCGTTTATAGTATGATCGATTCGGGATTAAATCCCGTAATTGGAACGGATGGAGCAGCCAGTAACAATGCAACCTCTATGTTTCGAGAAATGTATTTATATTCTTGTCTTCAAAAGCAGGCGATGAAAGATGCTTCAGTCGTTTCAGCACAGCAATCAATCTCAGCGGCAACGAAAGATGGTTATGCTTGTTTTGGGTTTAAGGGGGGTGAAATCAAAGCAGGAAATTTTGCTGACCTTATTTTGATTGACTTAGCGGCACCGAATATGAAGCCTGCTTCAGATTTGCGAAAAAATCTCGTATATAGTGCGGATAATTCAAATGTTTTGATGACAATCGCAAACGGAAAAATAGTGTATAATCGTGGAGAATATTTTATAGGTGAACCAATTGATAAAATTTATAAAGAATGCGAAAAACGCAAAAATCGTCTTTTAAGTGAAGCGAATTATAAAATTTAAGGAGGTAAATTTTATGTTTCAGATGCTAACTGCGGCAGCAGAAGATCCGTCGACTACAGTGCCCGAAAGTTCTACACCTGGATTGTGGGAAATTATACGGCAGATTGGAATTGATTTTGTGCAAAACACGGGTGTCGCGATTGTGCGGACAATTGCATTTTTTATTTTAGGTTTAATCATAATTAAAATTGTACAAGCAATAACGCGAAGTGCTACTTTAAGGAGTAGTAAACTGGATAATTCAGCCGCATCATTTGTGATTTCGGTTGTCACGGTTATTCTATATGTAATTTTGATTATAGTTTTAGTTACATCTCTTGGGTTTTCTACGGCGGGGATTATTGCCGGATTCTCTGCTGTTGCTCTTGCGATTGCTTTGGCTTTGAAAGATAGTTTAGGTAGTTTAGCTAACGGGGTAATCATTATATTTACTAAACCTTTCAAAAAAGGTGATTATGTACAAATAAATGAATATGATGGGCTTGTGCAAGATATAAGATTGTTTAACACAAAAATACTGACGTATAGTAATGAGGAAATTATTATTCCCAATAGTGAAATTTTAAGTACGAAATTAATAAATTACAGCGCGATGCCGTTACGAAGAGTTGTTATAGATGTTCCGGTGCCATATGATTGTGACACTTCGAAAGTAAAGGATATAATACAAAAATGTCTTTCCGACTATAAATATACGGTTAAAACTCCTGCGCCTTCTGTTATTTTGAAGGCTTATGAAGAAAGCGCTTTGCTTTTTTCTGCTCGAGCTTGGACTCCTAATGAAAATTATTGGGATACTCTTTACGATTTATATGAGAATATTTTGAATAGACTGAAAGAAAATAAAATTTATATTCCTTTTAATCGTTTGGATGTCCAATTATTGCATGAGCAAGACAAAGCAGACAATATAAGTATTTCAAAAAATATAACTGTAAAGAAAAATATAAATACCTCTAAGAAACCGAATAAGGAGAACAAGAATGGACATTAAATTATTGATAGAATATATAACATATATTTCTATGATAGTTTTGGGTATTTTTGTGTTGTGGATAATAAAACGGAAAACCAAGTTGCCTACGCATTCAGATTTAAGAAAACGACTTGAGGGACTTAAAGAGGCTTTAAATCTATTAATGGATTCTACAACACAATCTTCAACATCTGGGTATGATTTTATGAAGCAAATAGCAAAATGCTTATATTCAGTAGATAAATTAGTGTATACCGTTACTTTGATGGCTGAAAAAGAACGAGACGGGGATCTTGATAATATAGCAAAAACGCTTGAAGGAATTCGAAACAACCTTTCACCTTATAAATTTAAAATAAAAAGGAAAGAAGATTTGAGTGGATTAATGGAAGCGTCAAGGTTGCTTGCAAATATTTTGACGGCAATGGATATGATTTTGGAAAGGGATAAAGATATATATGCGAAACGAGCAAGGTAATAAGATGGATAGAAGGATTATTTGTATTGGCGGTGGGGAGTTAAAAACTAAAGAAACGTTAAAAATAGATAATTACATTGCTAATATGGCTAAAGAACATGCAGGGGAAAAACGCGCATATGGGTTGTTTATTCCTACGGCAAGTCATGACAGTATGCCATATTTTAATAGTTTTCGAAAAACATATACGTCTGTTTTTGATATTAAATCGGATGTTGCTCTTACTGTATACGGTGAAATGAGCATTACAAAAATTGAAGAAAAATTTTCTAAAGCCGATTTTATTTATGTTGGTGGCGGCGATACTGTCTTTATGTTGGAACATTGGAAGCGTACTGGTTTAATAAATTTAATTCGGGATGCATATGAAAGAGGTGTTCTTATATGCGGCCTTTCTGCCGGGGCTATTTGTTGGTTCACAGATATGTATACGGATTCGAAGCTAGTAGATAAATCAGGTGACTACTCTATTACTCCTGGTTTAAATTGGATAAAGGGAACAATTTCTCCGCATTACAACCTTCGATCGCTTGACTTTGATAAGATTATTTTGTATAATAAACAAGATGCAATCGCATTGGAAGATAAAAGCGCTATCGAGATTGTAAATGAAAAGGTTTTACAATCGATAGACGGTGGAGGAAGCGCTTATTCTTTGCGTATTGAAGAGGGAAGAATTCGAAAAAATGTAATTCAGCCTTGTATTGTATTATAAATGCGAGTGTGGTGAAATTGGCAGACGCGCTAGATTCAGGTTCTAGTGGGAGCGATCCCATGCAGGTTCAAGTCCTGTCACTCGC
>CASEFE010000069.1 GCA_949287105.1 uncultured Bacillota bacterium | reverse complement strand
GATCCGTCCGGAAAACCTCGGGCAGGCAGGCCGCATTTCGGGCGTCAACCCTGCCGATATTGCCGTTCTCATGGTGTACCTGTCTGTGTCACACAAATAAAGCAAAATTTTTTACACATCTTTCGGATCTTTTTGAATCTTACTTTTTAGAACCGATATTGCCGTTCTCTCGAAAAGTAATTTCAAAAAATATTTTCGCTTCGGGATTTTAATAAATTTTATTATTTCATTCTCACGAATTTTTTTGGCGAGGGGCTTTCAGCTCCTCGCCTTTTTCGTGGAAAAATAACACCGTTCAACAAAATTTTTCAAATTTTACGCGCGCGACTATGATAAAATACAAAAAAATATAGTAACAAACGAGGATTGTATGACAAATAAATTCATCAATAAATATGGCTACAAAACGGTGTTCATATATGCGACGCTTTTTTTGGGAATGCTGTTTCTCAATTTTACGATGAAATCGTTTGAACCTTTTTCCCTGGCTCTTCTCTCCGCCGCACTCATGTGCGGAGCAAACCCGCTTGGAGCGGCGGGGCTTTATTTGCTTGCCGGAGGACTGAGCTTTTCCGCCGGTGCCATTCCGTTTGCCGTTTTTGCCGTCCAAGGTTTGATTCTCGGCGCCGTGTTTGCCCTGTACCGCTATTACGGACGCACTATAAGACGAGAAATAGCCTTGGTTCTCCTTGCCGCTGTTCTGCTTTTTTTCTGGCTGTTCGGTGCATATGTTTACCACAGCTACGCGAGAGCTGCCATTGTGGGCGTCTGTATTTACCTGCTTTGTTTTGTCTTTATCGGAGCGATGCGCTGCCTCTTTTACCGCGCCGGAAAAAAACGGCTTACCAGCGAAGATCTGATTTTTTGTTCTGCCGCCGTCGCGGCGGCAGGAATCGGCCTTTACAACGGAATCGGCGCCTATGCCTATGAAGGGATCGCTTTGCTGTTTCTTTTATTTGCCGCCGCACTGCTTGGAAACGGAAACGCCGCACTCTGCGCATTGGTCCTTGCTCTGCCCGTTTCCATCTGTGAGAGCATTGACGCCGCCGCGCCTGAACTGACTATGTGCGCGCTGTTTGCTCTGTATGCAGCCGTTGCAGTCGTATTCCAGCGTATAGGCAAATTGCCGGCGGCCCTTGCCGTGTTTCTTGCCGATGTGACCGCCCATTATTTTCTCGATTTTTTCTCCGCGTCCGATTTTACGGCAGCGTTTACCGGATCTGCGTTTTATCTGGTTATGCTTGTGCCGCTGATCCCCTGCGCGCTGTTTGCTCTGTTTCCAGACTTTTTGTTGCGGAAATTGGCAGAGTCGATGCACCGTTACAGTGACAAAGCGCTTACGCGTGCAGGTATCAACCGTAACCGTTCCGTGATCAGCGAAAAATTGTTTGAAATATCCGCCGTGTTCCGCGAGATCGAAAATACTTTCTCCGAATCGGAAGCCGATACCGAAAGCGAAACGGCCGTACGCACGTTTATCCTTAGCGAACTTCGCAAAGAAGTTTGTTCTTCCTGCGAAAAGAGGCAGGAATGCGAACAGGAAACGACCGAAGCGCTGGAAAAACTCGTTGCCGTCGGATGCGCAAAGGGAAAAGCAAATCTGATCGATCTGCCTTCCGCCGTTACGGCGCACTGCAACGAACCTTCCGCCCTGCTCTTTTCGCTCAATAAGATGCTTGCCGAATACAGAAGACGCATGGCTGAAACGGAAAATCAGATCCTCGGAAGAAAACTGCTTGCCGATCAGGCGCGCGCCGTTGCCGAAATGCTCAAAAAACTGGCTGTGGAACAGTGTTCACCCATTGGCAGACACCGCGAATCGGAAAGGGCCGTACAGTCCGCCCTCGCGCACAGCGGCATCGCCTGCGAGGAAGTTCTCATCTATGGAGATCCGCCCGAAGTTTTGCTCACGCTTTCGGAAAATGCAAACGGCGAGAGCGTATGCCGAGCCGTTTCTTCCGCACTCGGGATGCCGCTCGCACTGTCTAAAAAAAGAGAACTTCCGGCCGGAAAATACATATGTTTGCTGCGGCGAAAACCGGGGCTTGACGCCGCCTTCGGCGTAGCCAGCCGCACAAAAGACGGCGAATCACTGTGCGGTGATACGCATTCCATGATAAAAATCGACGAACGAACTTTTTTGCTCGCCCTCTCCGACGGTATGGGCAGCGGAAGATATGCACGCTATGTATCTGATTCCGCACTTTCTCTTATTGAAAGCTTTTGCCGCGCAGGTCTGACCGGCGAAAGTATGCTCGAAACCGTAAACGGCCTTTTATCTTTCCGCAAAGACGAACGCTTTGTCTGTGTCGACGTTGCGACCGTCAATCTGGATACAGGCAGAACAGACATAATTAAGATCGGCTCACCGCTCGGCTTCCTGCTTTCCGAAAGCGGAACGGAAATTTTGGAAAGCGATTCACTTCCGCTCGGCATTTTAGACGGCGTTCGCCCTACCGTACTTTCCCGCGCCCTCAAAGACGGAGATATGCTCGTCTTTTTAAGCGACGGGATCACGGCCGCATTCGGATCAAGCGCGGATCTTTCCGATTGTCTTAACAAAATGCGCACAACCAATCCGCAGTCGCTTGCCGACGAACTTCTCAACGAAGCTCTTCAATGCACGGGAGGAATTGCGCCCGATGATATGACCGTCGTAGCCATGCGGCTCTTTTCCTGTGCCGACAACGCAAATTAAAGCTCAGCTGTTTTTTACATAAAATTTTTATGTATCATATAGAAAACTCAGCTTGCAAGGTTTTTATAAAGTTCAAACGCCCCACTTCCTTTCTGACCGTGCAAAGATAATCCGATCGCAGAACGCGCACATTGCGGATCATCAAACACATAATATCCGCACAGCAAAAACCTATAAAAATTTCTTTGCAGGAATAAAATTTTCCAAAACTCAAAAATCGTTTTTATTTTTGAAAGACTGCCGTGCTGTAAACTTATCGCTTCGCCGCCTTATCCATGAGCTTATACAAATTTCTTCTTTTATTCCTTTATTTTTTGCCGCTTTGCATTTCTTTGCAAAGCGGTATTTTTTTGGCATGCATACTGGTTTTTGCCGGTTTGATCCCTTATAATTTTGATTGCGGCGGGAATTCAAATATCGCAAAAGCAAATCCGATCGGTCTGCTTTTGCAAGGAGATTCACGTGAATATGTTACAGTTTCTCGAATACCTTAGGCAATTCAATGCGGATGTATTGATCATCGGCGTTGCAGTCTGGGCGTTGACGGCACTTCTGAAAAACACTCTATTGAAACATGTGAAAAAGAAGTATATCACCATCTTGCCCTTTTTGCTCGGCATAGCGCTGTTTGCTGCCTATTCGGCTATCTTCGGCAATTTGTCTGCCGATTCGGTTGCGGAAATATTTTCTTCCGGTTTTACTTGCGGATCCCTTGCAACCATAATCCATGTAGTCTATGAGCAGTTCCTTCGCAAAAACGGTAAAGGCGATATCCGCATCGAATGCGTAAAAACCATTCTTGCGCCTTTCGCTCAGATTTCCGACGAAGATGCAAAAAAAATTGCCGACGCAGTGGGAAATGACGAAACGGAAGCCACTTCTCTTTTGCAAGCTTTTTGCGGGAAAGAGACAAATCTTGTATACGCCTTACTGAAAAATACCCTTTCCACACTGTAAAGAATATCCCGCATACGGCGCCGTCCGCGAATTTTTCGCGGACGGCGTTTCTTTTTATTTTTACCGAATATTCCCTCGCAGATCGCACAAACTTTCATCGTGGATAAAAAGAAAAACAGCCCGAAATCTTTTACGGGCAACATTGAAACGGATATTTCGATCATTAAAAATATGTTACCTGCCGACGACGTCCTTGTTTACCGATTCCGGACACAGGACGAAATCGACTGTGCCGCAATTTATGCCGACGGGATCACCGACAAAGAGCTTTTGGGACAGCTTGTCGCAAAACCTTTATCCCTTGCCAAAGCTCCGACGACTGTGGAAGACGCGCAAAAACTGCTCTATTTTCCCGAAACAAAAATTGCGACCGATCCGAACATGGCCTGCGCTGAAATTCTCGCGGGCAATCCCGCCCTTCTTATCGGAAAAATTGCCGACGCCATCGTTCTCGGTACCAAAAAGATCTCCGTTCGTGCCGTCATGGAACCGCAGACTTCCATTACCGTCAAAGGCCCGCGCGAAGGTTTTATTGAAGACGTAAAGACAAATATGAGCCTCATACGCCGACGGCTCAAAACGCCTTCTTTGCGCTTTGATACCGTTGAGGTGGGGCGCGAAAGCAAAACTTTTGTTGCCATCGCTTACCTTGACAATATTGCCGATCATTCCATCATCAAAGAAATCAAACAACGTATCCTTGCCGCTGATATCGACGGAATACCCGATTCCTCCTATATCGGAAAATTTTTGGCAAAGAAGCCGTATTCCCTGTTCAAACAGATCGGAACAACGGAAAAACCGGATATTCTCTGTGCAAAAATGCTGGAAGGTCGCGTCGCCATTCTCGTGGACGGCTCCCCCATTGCACTGACGCTGCCTTATATTCTTGCAGAAGATTTTCAAAGCTCGCAGGATTATTTTGTTTCACCCTACCGCGCAACGATCAGCCGACTTCTTCGTTTGATGGCCGTAATCATTTCTCTCTTTCTGCCCGCTTTTTATGTGGCGGCTGAATTGTTCCGCCTGCAACTTTTACCTTTCGGACTTTTAATGACAATTTCCAGCGGCGTCAAAGATTTACCCCTTTCACCGAGCCTGGAACTGTTCTTTCTTCTCATTGTGCTTGAAGTTCTCGTCGAAGCCAGCGTACGTATGCCAAAATACGTTGCTTTGGCACTGTCTGTCATCGGCGCTTTGGTGCTCGGCGACACTGCCGTAAAAGCAGGGCTTGTTTCCTCTTCCGCCATCATCATTGTGGCTCTTTCCGGAATTTCCGCCTACACCGTTCCCGATCTGACCGGCACGCTTTCCGTCATACGGCTGGCATACGTAGTCGTTGCAGGAAGTATCGGAACTTACGGAATTTTACTCTTTACGGCTCTGATCGTCTATTACCTCGTATCTTCCGACAGCTACGGAACACCGCTGCTCGCTCCCTTTTCTCCCCTGATCAAAAAAGACTTACGCGACTCCATTTATAAATCGGATATTTATTCTCTGAATACGCGCCCCGCTGTCTTACGCGGAAAAAATAAAACAAGGCTGAAAGTGCACAATAAAAAAATCGCCGAAGAAACCGAAAGTGCACAATAAGGAGACAAATGGATAAAATCAAACTGCGGCAGATCTGTTTCATTTTTGCCGTGATGATACCGCTTACAAAAACAATTGTTTACCCCGCTACGCTCGTATATCAGACCCGAAACGATCTTATTTTAGCGGCTCTTGGTAATTTTTTGATCGAAGGAATTGTGCTCGGACTCATTTTATTCCTTGCAAGCCGCACGACCTGCACCTTCTTCGATCTGTTGCAAAATACTTTTGGAAAAATAGGCGCGAAAATCGTCTATGCGATTTTTGCCCTCTTTTTCGCATTGTCCGCCGTATTGCCCATGATGGAACAAAAAAACTTTGTCATTCAGGAATTATATGAAAATGTTCCATCCGTCATTTCATTTGCTCCTTTTTTCGGGCTTTGCTTTTTCGCCTGCACAAAGGGATTCAAAAGCATAGGCAGAGTTGCGGATATTTCCATGCCCATTTTTGCATTCTCTTTTACGGCCATCCTGTTGCTTGCAATACCTCATGCCGATTTTACCGCCCTGCTCCCTTTCGGAGCGACCGGCGCACAAAATATTTTCAACGGTTGCCTGCATAGCTTTAACTGGTATACCGACTGCCTGTATATGCTCTTTTTCCTCGGACACTTTCAATACGAAAAAGGCGCCGCAGGTAAAATTATCGGTTCTTACACCATCGGTGCCCTTGCCGTTTTGTTATTTCTCGCAATTTTTTACGGCATTTATTCGGATATCGCCGTTTTGCAACACAACACCATCGCGCAAATTCCAAAATATACTACGGCAAATACTTCGTTGGGCCGAATTGACCTCTTGTTTATCTTCGCGCTGACACTGGTCATGATCTTTACCTATTGCATCCCCGTCCAAATGTGCGTGCATTGTATCCGAAAAGTTTTTGACGATTGTTCGCCCATCCTGCCTTCCGCGATCATCAACTTGTTGCTCTTGGTTTTAACGATTTTCTTTAATTATTCTTTTGTGGAAATACAATCACTGTATACGCAGAAGTTATGGATCCTTTTTGCCGTTTTCGGCTACGGAATTCCTCTTTTAAGCCTGCTTTTGCGACGCAACAAAAACACACCTCAAACGGAGGATAAGCATGAATAAGTATTGGACACGAATCTTTATTGCGATTGCAATCTTTTTATTGCTTTTATTCTTTTCTAACGATTTCGGGCTGATCGATATTCAAAAAACCGCGGTCATTGCCGCGATCGGAATCGATAGCGCAGAACAGGAAAACCTTCTTGACGTTACCATACAAATTGCCGTGCCTGATCAGGGCGGAAACGGAAAAGCAAGCAATCTGACCATCCGGAATGCAAAATCGGTCAATGAAGCCATTACAGAACTCAACAGAAAAACCGGTTGGTATCCCTCACTGGTCCACTGCAAAATTTTGCTTTTGGGAAAAAAAATTACTGAAAATAATGTCTTTGATGTTTTGAACTTTTTCCTAAGAAGCGAGTTCATTGATGACTCTTGCCTGATTGCCGTATGCGAAACCCGCGCGGAAGACGCCCTGCATGCGACCTCACCGATCGGAGAACTGACGGCTCTTGCCATTACCAAAGTTCTTTCTTCGGAAGCACAAAAAACCGGAGCTGTAAGCGTAATGAATCTTCGCGATTTTGCCAAAGGTTATTATGCTGCAAATACAAGCAGTTACCTTCCGATCGTTTCCGTAAAACAGGAAGCGCAAAGCGAAAGCGGCAGTCCCAATAACGGTTCTTCTCAAAGCGCTTTTTTACCTTGTTCGATCGGCTTAAACCCCAACAATGCCGATACTTATTCGCTTGTTGATTCCGAGCCGGTCCCTTGCGGAAATTTCTGGTCTTTCTGGAATAAACTTTTTCCGCTGAAACGCAACCCCCTTCCTATTTGCGCCCCTTGTTCTCAACAGGCAGATGCGGCTTCCCAAAAAGGCTCCCAAAACACTCCGAACTCCGATATTTTCGAAGCTTCCAAAACCATGCTCTTTTATCAGGGAAAACAAGCCGCCATTCTTGAAACAGACGAAACTTTGGCATTTAATCTTGCAGACACTTCTACCGACTACGCTTACGGAATGGTGGATGTAATACAGGACGGTAAACCCGTAACCTATTGTCTGAAAATGAAAATTTCCAAAAAAGAACAAAAGCTGAAAGTATCGGGCAACTCCGCCATTCTCAATTTTCATATCCGTGCCAACGCACAGGTGGCGGATTCTGACAGCGCGCAAGGAGTAATCGACATCGCACAAACCGCCCGCGTACCCGAACACGTCCTGCATGCGGCCGAAGAAAAATTCAAAAAAGAACTGGATGCCGTCATGCAAAAATGCGCCGATTGCAACAGCGATATTTTCGGAATTATCTTGAAGCTATATCGTTTTTACCCGTCGCGCTTCAATGACTTACAAGAAAATCTTTTGCAAAACGTAAAAACTTCTTACGATATTCAATTCGACACATTACGATGAAAAAAACTTTCAAAAAACAATAAAAATTTTCAAAATCCCTCTTGACAAATCCAAAACTTGTGGTATAATAAAATTGACCAAAGGGGAAAATCACTTCTTCCCCGCGGTACATTCAAGTTCAAGGGCACCGCTTGTCTGGTTTCCTCCCAACACAAAACAATTTGCATCGGTTTCCACCGGAAATGTGCACAGGAATATCGATACAAGGGTAAAGAGAAAGACAAAGGAAAATTTCGATCGGAAGCAGAAAAGCGGAGAAACGACGCGTTCTCATATCACACTTTGGCGTTCGGAAATGATGCAGGAAGTACGAAGAGAACGGCGTGTTCGGTCTTGCCCGAAGAACGGGGAGGTACTGTTATGTACAAATCCGACTTGAGAAAACTTGGCTGAAAGGAGGGCACTCCAATGTACGATTTGGCAAAGGGAATGGCAAAATAGGATAAGGTTTCAATTTGCAGACATGTTGAGCGATCTGCAGGCGATAAACATCTGCGCTGATTATAGATTGATGAAACAAATCCGAACAGTTCCTTAAAACTGAATACGGAATTCTTGTCCGCGACGCATTCTGCGCCGCGGACCGTTTTTTGTTTTAATTTAAGCATTCCCCTTTTCCAACCAAACTCGTTTTTTGAAAAACACTGTCCTTACTGAACAAATAGTTTTTATTTTACGCAGTCCACCTTTTTTAACCAAATTCATTTTTTGAAAAACACTGTTTTTACTGAACAAATAGTTTTAATTTTACGTGCCCCTCTTCTCCAACTAAATTTGTTTTTGAAAAATACTATTATTTTTACCGAACGGATAATTTTTTTATTTTATACTCTCTCCTATTTTCACTAAATTCGTTTTTGAAAAAGAACTGTTTTTATCGAACGGATAGTTTTATCATCTTTCTAATATTTTTCTTTAATACATAGTATTTTTATTCGAATCGAACGATTTTTTTAATTTAATGTGTAAATGCGCATTCAAAGAGCTCTGATATAACTTGAATGCAACAAGCTATGCTTTGCTTCAAAAAATTTCTTTTTTAATGACTCGTAAACACTGAAAGAAAATTTTTATCCGTTTAAAGCATTTTTCGATAAAACACAAAGTTTTCAATTCCAATATTTTGCACAAGCGGGCATCCATCGCTTTTTGCCACGCCTTCAATCCTACTTTAAAAACTTTTTTTACGTTTTCTCTGATCCCCTATCGGTTTTCAACACCCAACTTCAATTCTCGACGCATGCTGCGCCGCCGACTGCTTTTTATTTTGATGTATACTGTCCTTTTATCCTATTCGGTTATGACTTTCGAAAAATCGCTTTCTGAAAACCCCTTCCCTGAAAAAATTTTTTCATAACAAAAACCGAAGTCTTATTTTGAAATTTGGGATAAAACACTGCTTTTTCTAACTTTTTAAAAAGCATTCGATATTCTTTGAAGATTTTAACAGGCTTTTGTTTCGAAATTTATGACCCGAAAATATTACTATTTTAAATTCTCTAAAATATTAGAATTGTTTTGAACTAAGCCGAGTTTATTAAAAAAGAGCGCCTTTGCAAACTTTTCTGCAAAGGCGCTCTTTTCATTTTTATTTTTACATCAGTTTCAGATAACGGTCGTATGCCGCATCGTATACTTTTGAATTTTCCGGATTGTATTCGCGGATCGTAGTAGAATTTTTAACGATCTCTCGCGCTTCTTTTGCATCTTTCACTTTACCCAAGGCTATGAGCTGACAAAGAATATTTCCGAGCGCCGTACCTTCTCCCGGGCCTGCCGTTACGCGAATTCCGAGAGCCGATGCCGTTGCACGGTTAAGCATGTCGTTATTGGAACCGCCGCCAACAATGTGCAAAACAGAAATTTTTCTGCCCGTCAGTTTTTCCAACGCAAGAATATTGTGTTTGTATGCAAGCGCCAAAGAATCGTATACACAGCGCGCGATCTCAAATACCGTTTGAGGAACAGCCCCGCCCGATTTTTTACAGAAAGCCACAATTTTATCGGGCATATCGTGCGGCGAATAAAATTCGTCCGCATCCGGATTGATGAGATATTTACACGGTTCTACCTTTGCCGCGCCCTCTGCAATCTCAGCAAATGAAAGATTTTTTCCTTCTTTATCCCAGGTACGCTTGCATTCCTGAATGATCCAAAGCCCCATAATATTCTTCAAAAAACGAATATTATTGCCAAGTCCGCCCTCGTTCGTATAGCCGGCTTTCCTGGCCTCTTCGCTCATGATGGGTTCATCCAGTTCCATTCCGAGAAGCGACCAGGTTCCGCTGGAAAGAAATGCGGAATTCTCACTCTCTTTCGGTACGGATAAAAAGGCAGATGCCGTATCATGGCCAAGTGTCGCAACGACGGGCATATTCTTTTGAAGATTTAATTCTGCGACGACTTCAGAAGAAAGCTCCCCGACAATTTTTCCCGGCGAGATAATTTCCGGAAATTTATTTTTCAGGCCGTATGCCTCAAAAACTTCTTTACAGAATTCGTTTTTACCCGGTTTGATAAGTTCCGATGTGCTGGCAATGGAAAATTCGCAAACCTTTTCGCCTGTCAGAAAATACGTGAAAAGATCGGGGATAAACAGGACTGTATCTGCATTTTCGAGCGCAATATTCGCGTTTTTCTGCATGACAACCAGCTGACAAAGCGTATTGAATTTGTTAAAAGCCAACCCAGTCTTTGCGAAAAGCTCCGGCATGGTCATGACCTTTTCCAATTCTTCCAAAACATTTTCGGTATGCGGCGAACGGTAATGGAAAGGATTTGCCAGAAGCTGCCCGTCTTTTCCGATAAATCCGACATCGACGCCCCAGGTATCGATTCCCATGCTGTCGGCTCCGCCCAGTTTGTCGGCCTTCTGAATGCCCTGTTTCAATTCATGATAAAGGCGCAAAATATCCCAGTAGAGCTGCCCGTTTACTTCCACGGGTTCGTTCAAGAAACGGTGGATCTCTTCCAGTTCGATCTTCTTTCCGTCAAAATGACCTATGATCGCCCTTCCGCTGGATGCACCGAAGTCGAATGCTAAAATTCTCATGATTTTCTCCTTCTACAATATTTTGAGAGTTGTTATTCGCCTGATGCGCTCGGATCTACACAAAACTGCAAAGGCGACTTTGTTTTTTACCACAGATCCTGATAAATTTTAACGACGTCTTCGTAAGTAGGCACTTTGGGATTGGTCGCCGTGCAGGCGTCTTTGAGCGCGGCTTCCGCCATTTCAGGAATTTTCGCAAAATAATCCGCTCCGCTCACCGTTCCGAGCTGCGATATGGAAAGAGGAATATTCATCTCTTTATCCATAAACTGGATCCAGTTGACCAAGGCCCGTACCGTCGTGATCGTATTAAAATTCTGTAAACCGAGCAACCTTGCGAGCGAAACGTACTTTTCTACCTGTTTGGGATATTCTTTCTGGCTGCGCGAATGAATATTGATACCGCTGTTGTATTCGATGATATGCGGCAGCAGCATAGCGTTTGCCCTGCCGTGCGGAATATGGAAATTGGCTCCCAGCTGATGCGCCATGCCGTGATTCAGCCCCAAAGACGCCGAATTGAAGGCAAGGCCAGCAAGACAGGACGCCACGTGCATCTTCCGCCGCGCATGTGCATCCTTCCCGTCCAGATACGCCCGCAATAAAAAGGCTCCGCAAATTTCCACGGATTTTTCTGCCAGCGCGGCTGAAAACTCATTGTTGTTAAGACTTGTATATGCTTCAATGGCGTGCGTCAAAACATCCATTCCCGTATCGGCCGTTACGTTCTGCGGCACACTCATAACGAGAGCCTCGTCAAGAATAGCTTCGTCAGGCAACAGACTGTCAGACACGAGCGGGTATTTGACGTGATGCACCGAATCGGTAATCACTGAAAAAGACGTAACTTCACTGCCCGTTCCGCTGGTTGTCGGGATCGCGATCAAGGCCATTTTCTGCGAAGACATCTTTTCTGCAAACTCGCGGATGGCTTTTGCAGAATCAATCGCCGAACCGCCGCCGACCGCCACAAGACAGTCCGGCCCGTAATCGAGTACGGCTTTTACACCTTCCACGATCTTCTCAACGGGAGGATCGGGCACAACATCATTGAATACACGGTATTCTTTCCCAGATTCTGTCAAAGGTACCGTCACAACTTTGAATACTTCGCTGCCTGAAATAAATTTATCGGTCACGATCATGATCCGTTTATAAGGCGTCTCACGCAGACGGTCCATTGAATTGTCGCCAAAATAGATTTTTGTCTTTATATCAAACGATTTCATAAGCCTTTCTTTTCACTTGTCTTTCCGTATTATTTTTTCGTCGACTCAAAACTTTTTACGTCGTCGGGTTTACCGATGCATAGAAAACAATGCTGTATCTTATTTCAAACTATTTTCGATCAAAGCAGATATTCGGGAAGTTTCGCGCCCACATGAAACGCGTTCACTGCCTTGAATTTTTCTTCATGAATATTGTCCGAAGACGAACCTTGGCGGGTCTGTTTTTCCGCAGACGTATCCGCTTTTTTGGAACTTTTTGTTGTCTGTAATTCTTTAAGAGCGGTATCTGCGCCCGTGCCGGTAAGCTCGCACAGTACAACAGGAATTTTTTCCAGCCCCGCTTGCTGTGCCGCCGCATACCGGGCAAAGCCGCATAAAAGAATCGCTTCTTCGCCTTTACGCAAAGCAAAAACCGGTTCCACTACCCCATATTTTTTGACCGATTTCACAAGCGCCGCTTTCGGTTCGACCGCTTTGTCTGCCGCCACAGCGATCGACGCCAAAGACATTTCCGTCAGTACGCATGTCTTGGAAAAGGCAGTCTTTTCACTCTTTACACGTTTTTTTTCGATCGCACCTGTGGCGCGCTGAATGCTTGCTTTTCCTAACGGCATATCTTTTCTACCTCCTCGGTAAGAGCCTTGTATTCTTTACTGCTGCGGGCGGAAGGCCTGTATTTTCCGACCGGCTTGCTGTTATCCTGCGACCATTCGATACTGCTGTCCAAATGGATACATGTTTCAAACAGGTGCGCGGGAAGGTCCTGCAAAGTTTCTATCGTCTGTTTGAAATAATTTTTTCGTCCGTCCACTTTTGTCACAACAATTCCAGCAACGGTAAGATCGGGCGCAACCGATTTTACTTCCGAAAGGAATTCAAACATATTCGACAGCCCGAACAGCCCCCAAGGGCTGGCCTCGACCGGTATGATCAATTGATCCGATGCGGCAAGAATGTTCATGACCCAACCGCCCAATGTCGGCGGCGCATCGATCAGAATATAATCATACTTGCCCGAATCTTTGATTTTTTGCAATCCCTTTTTAAGTATATATTCCCGCTGCCATTTTGTAAACAGATCAAATTCAATGCCGCTCATCAGCGTGGAAGACGGGATCAGATCCAGATTTTCATACGCTGACGAATGTATACAGTCTGCTAAATCGCTTTCTTTCCGTATGGCAGCATACAGATTCTTTTCTCCTGCCGCAAACGCCAGTGCCTCCTCCTCGGGAAAGAGGGAAAGCGTCAGATTCATCTGCATGTCCCCGTCGATCAACAATACTTTCTTCCCCGACGCGGCAAGAAAATAACCGATGTTCGAACAGGTCGTCGATTTTCCGCTTCCGCCCTTATTGTTTGCAAAGCAGATGGTACACGTCTTCATGCGTTTTCCTCCTTTTCCGGATAAAGAAGTTCGACCCCGTACGAATCCAGCAAGTCTTCCCATCTCTTTTCCGGCTTTTTATCGGTGATGACGGCATCGATCCCGGAAAATCCGCTGATCTCCGTAAACGAACGTTTGTCAAACTTGCTTGAATCGACGGCAAATATTTTCTGTGCTCCGCACGCAAGCATCTTGCGTTTTAATGAAGCGTGGCTGTCGCTCGAATCGGAAAACCCGCCTTCGGCATCGACACCTTTGCACGATAAAATCACTTTGCCCACATGATACGCCGAAAGCATCTCTTCCGCCTGCGAACCGACCAGCGCACACGATTTTTCTTTGAGCGTTCCACCAGTGGCGATGATCCGCCAACCCGCCACATCCGAAAGTTCCATTAAAACTTCCACCGAATTGGTGACAAGCGTCAGATTCTTTTTGGATTTGAGCTTTTGCGCAATAAAAACCGCCGTCGAAGAAGCGTCCAGAATGATCGTATCGCTGTCATTGATCAGATCCGCTACAAGCGCCGCTATCTTCTGCTTTTCCGCCACGTTGGATTTTTTTCGGACACCGAAAGGCAGCTCCGTCGCGCCGTTTTCACTGATAACGGCGCCTCCGTACGTCTTGACGACCTGGCCTTCCTTCTCCATTTTATCGAGATCGCGACGAATGGTTTCTTCCGAAACATCAAATTCCTTCGCGAGCTCACTCACCACGACGTGCTTTTCCGCTCTCAACCGCGAAAGTATTCTGTTCCTGCGTTCGATTGCGAGCATGAGATTCCTCCTTATCCTTACCTTGTTTCAAATACTGCGTTAAAGAATCTGAACAACAAACGGCAAGCCGAGAAAAAACAGGGCTTGCCGGCTGAAATTACAGAATCTGATCGATCAATTTTTTGTCCGGACGGGCAATCACGGAGCTGTCCAGGAACATGCCGCGCGGTTCTACCGCCTTTTGCGCACGCGCAATGGCCGCTTCCACCGCCGCAACTTCTCCGGTAATGAGAAGATAGCTTTTTCCGCACATACCGCGCGCAAGACGGATCTCGATCAGAGATACTTCCGCCGTCTTTGCCGCCTGATCCGCCGCAACGATGATCGCCGCCGCGTCATACGTTTCGATGATTCCCAGCGAATTTACGATCTCTACGTGCGACGCACCGTAAATCGCAGGGAAAATTTCTTCGGCCGGATTGCCGAGCACGAAACTGTCGATCAAGTGAAGCGCGTGCTGCGTGATCGCCGCTTGCACAGAGGCGTTCACCGCTGACAACTCGCCCGTTATGATCACTATGTATTTTCCGGGGCAGACCGTTTCTGCCTCGATAATATCGACATCTGCCGTTTTGACCATCGTATCCGCCGCAGTCATACCGGCTGAAACCGTCTTAAATTCTGCCATTCCGATCGCTTTGCTCATACTTTATTCTCCTATCGCGTCTATGACAATTTCTGCACTCGTAACTTCGCGCACCCTGCCTTTTTCCGATGCGTGTATGGCAACCGAAAGCCCTTCGGCCGGCCGCGCAATGACCTGCCCGCGTTCGACTATGTCGCCCGCTTTTACACAGGGAACCGCCGGCGCACCGATGTGCTGACGGGTGGGAATGCGAACCGTTTTGACTGTCACACATTCGTCCTGCAACGGGGCTGCAACATCGTATTTCACAAGATCCAACCGCGCCATCAGCCGTTTCATGGGTGCTTTGCGCAATTCTCTTGCGGGATTGACGGGCGCCGCTTCTACCTTCGGCGGTTTCACTCCCGCCGCGCGAAGACCGTTCTTATACTGTGCCATCAGCGAACGCGGCGAAAGCCCTTGGAAACAGGAATACAATTCGCACAGTCCGCACGAACAGCAGAAAAACGTGTTTACAAAAATGTTCGGATCCTGTACGTCTTTGCAGGTTGCCGCGCGCATGAACAGATGCGGCTGGATCGGATGTCCCAGCATATGGCGCGGACAAAGATCCGTACACATCGAACACTGGCAGCAGCTTGCCGCCGCACGTTTGAGCATGGTTTCAACCCTGCTGCGTTTGCGCTCTACCAAATAATGATTTTGCGGCAATACCAAAATCGCATTCGTGGTTTTGGTTATAGGCGTGGTCCCGGGAAGAATGTTTCCCATCATCGGACCGCCGACAAAATAGACGGGATTCGGGATCCTCGCGCCGCCGGCAAGGCGAACCGCGTCTTCTACCGTGGCGCCGATGGGCATACGCAACGTGACGGGATGATTGACTTCCGCCACAACGCTGACCAGTTTATCGACTACCGGTTCCTGTCTGTTCAACGCACGCGCAAGATTATAACACGTTTCCACGTTGAAGACACAGACGCCGCTCTCAATGGGCAGGCCGCCCGGCCGCACCACCTTTCCCGTAACTTCATATATCAATACGACCTCGTCGCCCGCCGGATAGACTTCATCCAAAAGTCCGAGACGAACTCCCTCAAAACGGGGCAATACGCCTTCCAGCGCCGCGATGGTCTGCTTATATGCCTTTTTAATGCCGATGACCGCATCCTCTGCGCCCACCGTGTCTTTAATCAATTTGAATGCGGATACGATCTCTTCCGCATGTTGTTCCAGAAGCTGACGGTGCAGCTTCAACAACGGTTCGCACTCCGCACAGTTCATAATAATTGTCTGCGCGCGCGCGTCCAATTTTGCGTATGTAGGAAATCCGGCGCCGCCTGCACCGACCACACCGCTTTGCCGCAACAATTCGGCAAGTTCTTTCATGTCCATTTTCTTTTGCTCCGATCGAGACTATTTGCGGATTATTCCAGGTTCTGGCCTTCGTCGAGAATTCCGACGATCGCCGCATCGACAGGCGCTTTATCCATGCCGCATCCCACGCGCGCCGCACTGCCCTGCGCTACCAATACATATTCCCCGATCCCTGCACCGATCTTATCGATGGCAACGATTCGGTTTTCCACCTTCAGACTCGGAATGGGTTCGACGATCATAAATTTGTTACCGACTAGATTGTCGCACTTGCGGGTCGATACAACGCTCCCCACAACTTTGCCAATTATCATACCGATCTCCTTTTTCTGCTCATCATCACAGGATACGTACCGTATCGCCCGTCTTGATCTTGCAGGCATTCGCCTCGTCCGTGTCTACGTGCATTTCCAACGTAAAACTTTCGTTTACACGGATCAATACTTTGTCAAATATCGTTGCACGTTCGTTGTCCGCGCGCACAGAGACGATATCGCCGTCTTTCACACCCGCGGCCTCCGCGTCTTTCGGCGACATGTGAATGTGACGCATCGCAATGATACATCCTTCTTTCAGATATACCGCACCGCAAGGCCCGACGATCGCAATAGGCGCACTGCCGGCAAGCTTACCAGATTCGCGTATGGGAGCTTTGACGCCCAATTTCAGCGCATCGGTCGCCGATACTTCAACCTGCGATTGCTTCCTGCAAGGTCCCAATACACGCACGTTTTCGATGGCACGCAGTTTCAGCCCGACAATGGTCACACATTCTTCCGCCGCAAATTGTCCGCCCATCAGCGCCTTTTTCGGCTGAAGCGTATGCCCCGCTCCGAACAAAATCTCCACATGCTCCTGCGTGAGATGTACATGCCGCGCCGAAACACCGACAGGTACGAGATACCCCCGTTTTTCTGCCTGCTGTTTCTCCATCGCTTCCAGTGCAAGTTTTGTGATGAGTTCTATGGTCTTTTCGTCCACGGATTGCCTTCCTTCCGCACCGCCTGCCGCGGTGCGCTTGCTTTTGACCTTAGCTTTTGCTGCCCAAAAAAAGCAACAAAAAGACTGCCCTGCTTATTTACAGGGTTATTACGCGATCAGTGATCCCGACGATCCCCGATCGCGGCGCACACAACGGTGCGCCGCAGGGATCCGTCTACGATTACTTCGCAAGGGTGGGAAGAATTTTCTCAACGTCCGAATGCGGGCGAGGGATCACGTGTTTGGCTACGAGTTCGCCGAGTTTGGACGCGTTGTTTGCGCCCGCTTCGACCGCCGCGTTCACCGCGCCGACATCGCCGCGCACCATGACGCTCACCAAGCCGCTACCGATCTTCTCCGTTCCGATCAGCGTGACGTTCGCTGCTTTGAGCATCGCATCCGCCGCTTCGATCGCAGCAACAAGACCTCTCGTTTCGATCATTCCCAATGCTTCGAGTGACATAGTTCTTTCTCCTCCTTCGAGATTTACAAAATTAAAAATTTTTATCGGTTTCCGCGTTTTGCGGGTACCTTCTATTCAATCACCTGCGTTCCCTTTGAAAGACGCGCGGCAGAAATTGCCACCATGCGCTCCGTTTCAGGGTGCGGGTTCGCGATGACCGCTTTGGCGACAGGTTTTTTTATGGCGTGCGCCGCCGCAGCTTCCACCGCCTCGGTTACGGCAGACACATCACCCCTGACTACAAGTGTGACAAGCCTTCCGCCCAGTTTCCTCTCCCATGTGACAAGTTCGACATTCGCCGTCTTGCACATGATGTCGAGTGCGTCCACTGCTGCAGTCACGCCGGATATTTCAATAAAGCCCAATGATTTCCCCATGATTTCCTCCGGCCGCTTCCGCGATTACAGTGTGGGAAGAATTTTTTCAACGTCTGCATGCGGGCGAGGAATGACGTGCTTCGCTACGAGTTCGCCCAGACGGGATGCGTTGTTTGCGCCCGCTTCGACTGCCGCGTTCACCGCGCCGACATCGCCGCGCACCATCACGCTTACCAAGCCGCTGCCGATCTTCTCTGTGCCGATCAGCGTAACTTCTGCCGCTTTGACCATTGCATCTGCCGCTTCGATCGCCGCAACAAGGCCTCTCGTTTCAATCATTCCCAATGCTTCCTTTGCCATTTTTATATCCTCCGAAAATTGATTTCTGCTTTTATTTTTCTTACGCTCACGCGTTTTTTGTTGTTTGGATTATTTTTTGTCAAGCCCGCTCAGTTTGAGCATTCCTTCCGTATCCTTTTCGGGATTCGGAATCACATACCGGCTTACAACACCTGTCATTGCCTGTGCCGCATCCGCCGCCGCATCCATCGCCGCATTGACGGCCGCCACATCGCCGCGAAATTTGATCGCCACAATGAGCGGAACCGGAAGTTTATCTGCATTCGCAGGCTTGTTTTTATCGAACTTTTCAATGGTCACATCCGCCGCTTTGCATCCGGCATCCGCCGCCACAAACGCCGCCGCCAGCCCGAAAACTTCGAGTATGCCTACCGCTTTTGCCATAATCTGCTCCGTTTACTTATTTATTGATGACCGCTATTTTCAGCCCTTGCATGCTCAGATTCGTCTGCAATGCTTCGTTGATCTGTTCAAGCGGGAAGGTATGCGTGATCAGTTTATCCATCGGAAGCCCGATCCCCTTTGCACGTTTGAGAAAATCGAACGTCGTTGCATAATCGCGCAAAGTGTATACCCATGAACCGACCGTCGTGATCTCTTTCGCGCAGATGTCGAAGTGCGGATTGATGGTCGCATCGCCGCCGTTGATGAAGAATCCGAGTTCGCACAGTCCGCCGCCGTTGCGGATAAATTTGTAAATATTGGCGTGCGCGACCGGTGAACCCGTGCACTGGAACGCAAAGTCCGCCAGATGCCCGTCAAAGGTATCCTCTACCGCTTTGGCAAGATTTTCGATGCCTTTGTATTCTTTGAAGTTGACCGTCTTGCTCGCGCCCATCAGTTTGGCAAATTCAAGACGCTTGGCTTCGCCGTCCACCGCCGTAATGTTCTCAATACCCATCGTGCGAAGTACCGCGATGCAGATCAGACCGATCGGTCCGCATCCCTGAACGGCTACACGGCTGTTGAAACGAAGGATCCCCGTCGTTTTGGCACGCTCCACCGCGTGAATCAGAACGGCACACGGCTCGATCAGTACCCGCGAATAGAGATCGAGGTCGGACACGTTGAAAACCGTGCTGCCCTTGCGGATCAGAAGATAATCGGCAAACCAGCCGTTGAACCGCACCTCGTCGTCGGGAAGCAAACCGTATACGTCCGCTCCGCCTACGTTCTGTTTATTCAGATCGAACATCGTGATATCGGGATTGTCCTTAAAAATCATGCACGTCACGACTTTGTCGCCGACATGCAGCTCTTTTCCTGCGCTGTCCTTTTTGACGTCCTTGCCCATTTTTACGATTTCGCCCGTGCCTTCATGGCCGAGAACGACCGGAATCAGCCCGAACGGATCGTTTTTGAATTCGTGCGCATCCGTTCCGCAGACGCCGCATCCTTCCACTTTGACCAAAATATCGCCGTCGCCCACTTCGGGAAGAGGATATTCCTGCAATTCAAAGCGGCCTTTTTCCACCAGTTTCGCTACGCGCGCCGTCTTGGGAATTCCGCCCGCCGCAGCAGCCGGACGCGCCGCCGAAGCCGCCGGAGCCGCCGTGCCCGACGAACTCCCCGTCATGCTTTCGAGTACTTTTCTTACAATTTCCTCTATATTTTTATTTTCCATAAATCCTCCGCTGCACTGTATGTACAGATCATTTTTTAAGCCTTATGCCATGCTGTTTCTGTGGCGCCTGTCAACGAATGCAGAGACTGTCGCACATCACGCAGCGACGCCGCTTGGTAAAGGTCGAAGCACTCGTAAGGCCTTCACCCGTCCTGCTCGCGATCGTAAAGGTACAGAACCCTTCGCCGCCGAACCCGATCGCCGAATACGAAGGACCGTTTTTCACGAGGATCGCCGTATCGATCGCTTTGGCATACTTGGTTATATTATCCACGTTCTTGGAATGGATATGCGCCGAATGACGGTTGCCGTGTTCCAGCCACACTGCTTTTTCGACGGCATCATCAAAATCCTTGGCACGCACCATGCCCAGAATGGGCATCATCAGTTCTTCACGGATAAGCGGATGTTCCTTCTCGCCCTCAAATACGATGCAGCGTATATCATCGGAAACTTCCACACCCACCATTGCAAGCAATGCCTTCGCGCTTCTGCCTACACATTTGCGGTTGAGCCCTTTCGGCGTCAAAACAGTCGCCGTCAGCTTATCCTGCAATTCTTTGTCAGCGAGATAACAGCCTTGCTCCGTGAGCATATAATTCATCAGTTCGTCCGCAATCGAATCGACTGCCACGATCTCTTTTTCGGCAATGCAGGGCAGGTTGTTGTCGAACGTACAGCCGTTGACGATGTCTTCTGCCGCCTTGCGAATGTCCGCCGTCTCATCGACCAGAGCAGGAGGATTTCCCGCCCCCGCGCCGATGCCGCGTTTTCCCGAAGACAACACCGCCGTCACTACGCCCGGGCCGCCCGTCGCCGCGATCAGCGGAATGTCCTTGTGCGACATCATGATCTTACTGCTTTCCAGTGTCGGCTTCAACAAAGAACAGGCTATGTTTTCCGGTCCGCCCGCCTCTACCGACGCTTCATTGACCAGCCGAACGGCAAAGTTCGACGTCTTGATCGCCGCAGGATGCGGGTTGAAAACGACCGTATTCCCGCCCGCGATCATGCCGATGCTGTTGCAAAGGACCGTTTCGCTCGGATTGGTACAGGGCGTGATCGCGCCGATGACTCCGAACGGGCCCATTTCAATGAGCGTAAGGCCGCGGTCTCCCGACCACGCAACCGTCGTTATGTCTTCCGTACCAGGCGTCTTTTCCGCCACCAATCTGTTTTTCAGTATCTTATGCCCGACGTTGCCCATGCCCGTCTCTTCCACGGCCATGCGCGCAAGCGTCTCGGCGTTCTCTATAATTTTTGTGCGGATCCGCGAAATGATTTTTTCCCGCTGATCCATCGTCATGACGCGCAGCACTTCCTGTGCCTTCTTGGCAGCAGCAATTGCTTTGTTCATATCGTCAAAGATGCCCATTCCCGTGCCGCTCTCTTCCGTCATGTTCAGTTTGGCGACAACCTGTTTGACGATTTCGCCAATATCACGTTCGTTCAGCATCCGCTCATCTCCTTCCATATCTGCCTGCCATATGCCGCAAGAGCCGTGTCCTGCTCGGCACTTCCGCCGCTTACGCCCAGACCGCCGACGATCCTGCCGTTCTCTTCCAAAGGTTCCCCCCCGCCGAAAATGACAATCTTTCCGCCGTTCGTAAACTGAATTCCGTACAGTTCCCCGCCCGGCGCCGCAAGCGTCGCAAGCGCAGACGTCGGCATTTTCAATGCCACAACCGTATACGACTTGTTCAACGCAATGTCCCACGAAGCAAGATACGAATCCGCCTCCGCTTCACACAGCAACGGATTTCCGTGCGCGTCGGACACCGCGATCACCGCCTTGACTCCCATCGAACGGGCCTTGCAACGGACGGCTTTGGCAAGTTTATGCGCTTCCTGCGGCGTTATGCTGCGGGGTATAACGCCGCGCACGGCCTTCTCCACCGCCTCCGCAATGCGCTTGTCTTCCATGATTACAGACCGAGTTCCTTCATCACCTTTTTGGTGATTTCCGCTACCAAGTCACTGTCAGCACTGCCGGACGACGAGCAGTTTCCGCTGCACGATCCGCAGGAATGACAGCTGGGCTTTCCGTCTTTCATGTTCAGGCAAACGTCCGCCGGATGTTTACCCTTCATGCCAAACTTACGACGGATCTCATACAACCTTTCTACCTGCGCTTTGGAAAGCTCCTTCGGACCGCCCAACTGACGGGACAGGAACAAAAGCTGTGCGTAAAATTCTACAGATTCCATCTTATGATAAGCAGACAGCAACGAATCGGAATATGCCAGCGCACCGTGATTTTCCAAAAGCACTGCATCAAAATGCTGCAAATACTTGGATACCGCATTCGGAATCTCTTCCGTGGAAGGCGTGCCGTATTCCGCAATCGGAACACAACCCAGCGCGATGACCGCTTCGGGCATGATCGGCTGCGTGAGCGGAATACCCGCGATCGCAAACGCCGTCGCATACATCGGATGCGCGTGTACGACCGAGTTTACGTCCGGACGCTCTTTATAGACACGCATGTGCATCTTGATCTCCGAAGAAGGCTTGAATCCCTTGTTCGCCTGGATCACATTGCCGTTTTCATCTACTTTGCAGATGTACTCAGGCGTCATGAATCCCTTGCTCACCCCCGTCGGCGTGCAGAGAAATTCGTGATCATTGAGCTTGACGGAAATATTCCCGTCGTTCGACGCCACCATGCCGCGATTGTAAATACGCTTGCCGATGTCACAGATCTCTTTTTTGATTTCGTATTCGTTGACCATTTTTAACCTCTCCTGATCTTTTCGGTTTTTTTGTTCGATTTTATTATACAACACAATCCCACAAAAGTCAACATTTATTTTATAATTTTTTGAGATTTTTTGTGGTTTTTGGTTGTTTTTTGATTCAATTCCCACGGAAGTACGTCACCGTCTTCTTTGAGATAGTCAAAAATCTCTTTAATTCCCTCCCCTGTATAGGAAGAAACGTAAAATATCTTTTTGCACCCCGCAATGCGGAGCCATTCCGCCGCCTGCTGCGGATTGCCCGAAGCCGCATCCACTTTCGTGACGATTCCGATTACTTCGCGGTTTACCATGCCCGTTACGCACGGCGGATACAGAGAAAACGGTTCATCCGCTGCAAGAAGCAATCCCACAACATCCGCTTCGTACGAGTAAAGCGCGAGAGCATACCCCAATCGCTTAGTCTCCACATATTCGCCCGGCGTATCGATGAGCGCTCCTTCAAAATTTACGTACTGCGTTTTATGATAAGTAAACCTCTCTCCTTTGAGCGCCTGCGTGAGCGTCGTCTTGCCCGCCCCCGTTCGCCCTGCCAACATGATCTTTCGCATATCAGGTCTTCGTGATGGGGCAGCACACAAAACCGAGCGTATCTCTCGCATAGGATACCAGCGCATCCAGCGCCGCCTCTACCTGCGATACCGTTCCCGTCACGATCAGCGTGCCGCTGAAACGGTCCACAAATCCAAGCTCCACGCCCGATGCCTTGACCGAAACGTCCCCGAGTATGATCGCCGTCTCGGCCGGGCTGACCGTCACAATGCCGATCGCCGACGAAGAATAGTCGACCGCCGGATCCAGCCCCAGCTTCTTATATAAAATTTTGTCGGGATTGGCGATCACATGCGCGATGGTAATCTGCTTACCGGGTACAAGTTCCTGCACGATGCGCATTTTTTCGCCGCTGTTTGTCAAATCCATACGTAAACCTCTCTTTTTTCACGAAACTTTACGAAAAAATCGTAAAATTTCCGTGACCTTTCAGGAAAAACCCCGCCGTTTGTTGCCAATTTTTGAGAGGCCCTAAACCCGTTTTTCCTCTGCACTGTCCTTTTTCACAGTTTTCCTATATTATAAAAAGAGCGCATTCAGCTTGTTCGCCCGAAACCGCTCATCGCGGCAATTCGGGGGCTTGTTACCAAAATAACGATTTTGGCAAGCGCAAAAATTACATCTGTCTTAGCAAAATCTTTTCGTACTGACAAAAATCTGCAAAACTTTTATTATCCTCCGATCTGCACATCCAGCCCCGAAACACGGCGCGCCGCTTCCGCCAGCCTTTCCATCGTCGCGTTGTCGGGCGGAACGATATCTTTCAATTCGTAATTCCTGCCCAGCCCTTCGTATTTGTCCTGTCCCAACCGATGATAAGGCAAAAGATGCAATTTCTTTACGCCGTCAAGGGACGCCGCAAACCGCGCGATCCCTTCAATTTCCGGCTCCGTCGCATTGAATGTAGGAATGACCGGCACGCGGATGATCAGTTCTGTCAGACCGCTTTTCGCAACCTTCTTCGCGTTTTCCAGCATCAGTTCGTTGCGCCTGCCCGTAAACTTTTCATGCTTTACCGGATCGGTGTGTTTGATGTCCATCAGATATGTGTCGAGATAAGGCAAGATCTTTTCGATGACCGACCAGTCCGCACACGCCATGCTCTCCATTGCCGTGGTCAGCCCCCGTTCCTTTGCTCCGCGCAAAAGTGCCTCACAAAACTCCGGCTGACAGAGGCTTTCTCCGCCCGAAAGAGTCATACCGCCGCCGCTGCGGCGATAAAAAGTACGATCTCTTTCCACAATGTCAAGGACTTCCCGCACGGTTATGTCCTGACCTATGGTCTTGGGCTTGCCCTGTACGAGCATCGTCTGAATTTTATATTCCTGCGATTCGGGATTACAGCACCACTTGCAACGAAGTACGCACCCTTTCAGAAAAACAATGGTGCGGATTCCCGTTCCGTCATGAATGGAATAGCGCTGTATATCGAAAATTCTGCCGCGCGTATCCAAAAAATTATCCGCCATTTTTACATCCCCTGCTGCTCTGTACGATTGATAATGTCATCCTGCAAACTGCGCGACAGCGTCGTAAACAACGCACTGTAACCCGCCACGCGGACGACAAGGTGCTTGTAATTTTCCGGATGTTTCTGTGCATCGATGAGCGTTTCGCGCGAAACCACGTTGAACTGCATGTGGCTTCCCTTCTGATCGAAATAGGAACGGATAAGAGAAACAAAGTTCTCCAATCCCTTTCTTCCGCTGAGTGCGGAAGGATGAAATTTCTGATTGAACAACGTTCCGTTCGATGCGATATAATGATCCAGCCTCGATACGGAATTGGCTGTCGCCGTAGGTCCGTGCGTATCTTTGCCCGCCGACGGGGAAACTCCGTCCGCAACCGGTCTTCCAGCCAGCCTTCCGTCGGGCGTGGCTCCCGTCTGCGCGCCGAGCGGTACGTTCGCCGATACGGGATACAGCCCCGCCTGAAAACTTCCGCCGCGCGGATTTTTATATTTTTCAAGAGGACGCGTATACGTATACGCCACATCGCGCGCAAACGCGTCCACTTCTTCGATGTCGTTTCCGAACTTCGGAACCGCATCGATCATTTCCAGCAATGCATCGTATTTGTTCGTAGGCGTCATCAAAGCTTTCGCCGCAGACGAAATATCCGCTTCTTTTACCGTTTTGCCCGCAGCGCGCAAATTTTTGACGACCTCGCCGAGCACAAATTCTACTTCCGAAAGCGGCAAACCCTTTCCGTAATTTTCCGAAAGCGCACGGCGGAATTCTTCCATCGTCACTTTCTTTTCGTCGTACACGAGTGTCTTGATCGCGTACAACGAATCCGCCATGTTCGCGATTCCGAATCCCTGCGGACCCGTAAAATTGTAAACGGCTCCGCCTTCCTGCACCGACTTGCCTCTGCCGATACAGTCTTCGATCATCCCCGAAAGGAAAGGCAACGGACAGCGCTCCGCATGCGCTACGTCAATGGCATTGTCCGCATTTACAAGCAATCCGATCGCATATTCCATCTGCGCTTTGTACGCATCGTAAAATTCTTCAAACGTCTGGAACTTCGTCACGTCGCCCGTCTGCAATCCGACCTGCTCTCCTCTGTCCATTCCGTTCGAAAACACAAGTTCCAAAGGTCTGCACATATTGAAAAACGCCGCATCGTGCCAACCTTCCGTCTTTCCTGCCTTCTGCGGTTCGACACAGCCGATGATGTTGTATTCGCGCGCGTCCTGCAAAGTCAGTCCGCGGCTCATCAGCGAAGGAATGATCACTTCGTCGTTGTAATACGCAGGAAGCCCCACGCCCGTTCTCGTAACTTCCGCCGCGTGAATGAGAAGTTCATGCGGGGATCCGTTCCAGACACGGATCGAGAGTGAAGGCTGCGGCAACATCACATGCATGGACGCAGTCAGACACATATACGAAAGATCGTTCGTCACGTCCAGCCCCTCACTGTTCTGCCCGCCGACTATAAGATTCTGAAAAAGGCTGTATCCCGCAAAACCTTCGGCACTCGCCGCATCCCGACATTTGTTGAGATCGTTCAGTTTGACCCAGATGCAGTCGATCAGCTCCTGTGCAAATTCCCGCGTGATCTTTCCTTCGTCCAGATCCTTTTTATAATATGGATACATATATTGATCAAAGCGTCCCGGCGAAATGGAATGCCCGCTCGACTCGATCTGCAACAGCTGCTGCACAAACCAAAACGACTGGCAGGCTTCCCAGAAACTGCGCGCCCCATATTCCGGAACCCGATCGCAATTTTCGGCTATACGCATAAGCTCTTCGCGACGGGCAGCATTTTTTTCTTTCTGCGCCATATCGCGCGCAAGCGCCGCATAACGCTTCGCGTAGACGATCGCCGCCTCGCAAGACAGAATCACCGCCTGCAAAAAACGGGATCTGCGCGCATAATCGCCGTCGGAAACTTTGCAGTCTTCCAAAGCTTTCTTCGCCTTTTCCGCGATCCCCGAAAATCCGACCGCAAGCACCCAATCGTAATGCACCGTCACATGCCCCACGCCGTTGTAAAAATAGTTCCCGGGCGTGAACATGTTGTGCTTCATCGCCGTCAACGTCTCGGGCGCCATATACGATGTGGCAAGTTCACTCGTCGTTTTTCCCTTCCAATACTTGTCCGCCTCGGCAATCTCTTTTTTCGCCTCTTCCGATATATAAAACGGATCGGCCGTACGCGTCGCCACCGTGTCAAATTCCGCTTCCAGCCACTCGTAAGAAAATTCGGGATAGGTCTGGCATCCGCGCGGCGCAATCGTCGTGCTGCCCACTACCAATTCTTCGTCACGGATTACGATGGGCAGATTTTGCAAAATATGTAAAAACGCCTTCGCCCGACGCATGATCGTGGGTTCCCCCTCCGTCTGCCGATAAGATTCCGTAATAAGCTTCGCACGCGCCGATTCGATCTGAGGCATCTTGCGAAATAAATTTTCTTTTAACCTGTCGATCCGATCACTCTTTTTAATTGTTTCGGAATAAAACTTAGCCATTGCCGTTCCTCCGTTTTTATACCATGATACAATTTTATTATAGTACAAATCAACACAACTGTCAATACCTATACGCAAAAAAATGTGGTTTTTTGAAAAAATTTTGTTGTGTTGTGTGGGATTGGTGTACAAATCACAAAATTTTCCTTGAATAAAAATTTCGTTGCTTTTCCTTACATTTCGTGTTATACTTACAATAAATTATTTTTGTCGAAGAAGTTTGCAAGGTGCCTATGAACAAATCAAGGGAAAATATTTTCTATAAAATTATTTTTACCATATTTTTTGCCTATCTTGCCTTGACAATTTTATCCATTGCTTTTGCACAGCTGGTCAATCTTAAATTTTCGCGAACAGACCGGTTTGAAACAATACCGCCCTATACTTTATTTCTGTTTGCCGGGATCATAGCCGCATTCCTATTGTTTTATTTCCTGGTACGGAAGATAAAAATTCCGAACTTTCAATTTAAAGGAAAAAAATTTCTGATCTTTTTTACGATTGCCGATATCCTGTTGCTCGCCGCACAAATATTTTTGTTTTACAATATCTATTTTGAAACGGGATGGGACGCCGGGCTGATCATCTCCCATGCGAAACAGATAGCGGCCGGTATTCCCGTAGAACCCGGCGGCGACCTCGCCTGGTATTATTCGCGATATCCGAATAACCTGTTCTTGCTTTCTTTGTTTGTAGAGATTATCCGTTTCTGGGCAGTATTCGGTATCGATGCTTACTTCGGACTTGTAATTACAAATTGTATCGTGATCAATCTCGGCGGAGTTTTTCTTGCCTTTGCCGCAAACAACATTGCAAATAATTCCAAAACAGCATTGTATTGCTGGATCGCGTATACACTTTTGATCACCGCTTCCGGTTGGGCAAGCATTCCCTATTCCGATACCTTCGGGCTGTTTTTTACAACATTGCTCTTGCTTTTATATTCCATACATCCGGCAACCCCCTGGAAAAATTATTTAAGACTTTTTGGCTTCGGTCTGGTTGTATTTTTAGGGTATAAAATCAAGCCTACCGTAATATTTGTTCTTCTTGCCTTCATTATCATTGAGATCTGGCGGTTATTGACTTTGAATGATCGGTTGGATCGAGTAGTTGAAATTCTTTTTGTACTTCTCGGCGTATTTTGTTCGACCTTGCTTGTCGGTTTATCGATCTCTTTATTACCTTTTGAATTGGTGCCGAATCAGGAATTTTCCTTTTTACACTTCCTGATGATGGGCGCAAATACAAAAAATACAGGGATGTATCTTGAAGAAGATGTGAATTTTTCTGCATCTTTCACCACCGATGCCGAGCGTTTTCGCGCAGATTGGGGACGATATCTCGAACGGCTTTCTTCTTACGGATTTTTAGGGTATTTCGAACTTCTATTCAAAAAGAATATCCTCAATTACAGCCAGGAAATGTACTTCTGGGGCGAAGAAGGCGTGTTTTTTACGTATATTCCTCCCCTGCCGCTGGGAAACTTTTCCGCCGCTTTAAGAAGCTTTTGGTATGGTACTGACTCTTCAATGGCCTATAAAGTTCACGTTCTACTGTCTCAGAGTCTGCACTACTTTGTACTTCTGACCTGCCTTCCTCTTGTTCTTCGCCGCAAAAATCAAGATAGATCGGTCGCTTTTTTGACTCTTTCACTCTTGATGCTCGCCGCATTTTTAATGCTTTTTGAATGCCGGACACGCTATATTTTATTGTTTATGCCCTATTTTATTTTGCTTTCCGGCCTCGGATTGAAATCCGCCAAAGAGTATTCGCTTCAAAAAGATCGTCAGACCTTAGAGGGTGCGATAAGGCAATTTCCGAAAACAAAAAATCAACAATCAGAAAATCAACAGATCCGCCTTCCGCATTGCACGCGGATCGCCGGAACAGGAGTAAATCCCATGAATCGAATCCTTTATTTTATAATTCCCTGTTATAATGAAGAAGCTATCTTGCCCGAAACGTCTGCAAGACTTTCCAAAAAGCTTAAAACACTGATCGAAACGGGCCGCGTTTCTGAAAAAAGCCGCATCTTGTTTGTCGACGACGGATCCAAAGACAAAACATGGGAAATTATTTCCGATCTTCATAAACAAGATCCTATGTTTTCGGGCGTGAAAGAATCTCGGAATCGCGGGCATCAAAATGCACTGCTTGCAGGACTTTTTACTGCCGTTCGTTTCGCCGATCTGACAATTTCCATGGATGCCGACCTCCAAGACGATATCGACGCCGTAGATCGGATGCTCGACGAATACGAAAATGGTTATGATGTCGTTTACGGCGTACGCAGTTCCCGAAAAACAGATTCCTTTTTCAAACGCGCAACGGCCGAAGGATTTTATAAAATCATGAAATCAATGGGCGTTGACATCGTTTTTAACCACGCCGATTACAGACTGATGAGCAAACGTGCTGTGGAAGGTTTGCTGCAATTCAAAGAAGTCAATTTGTTTTTGCGAGGCATTGTTCCCCTCGTCGGATATCCTTCTTCGAAAGTATATTATGAACGCGCCGAACGGTTCGCCGGCGAAAGTAAATATCCCCTTAAAAAAATGCTTTCGTTTGCTTTTGAGGGGATCACTTCTTTCTCTGTCAAACCCTTGCAACTGATCCTTACCCTTTCTTTGGTCATGATTTTGCTCGGCTTTGTTGCAACGGTGACAACGGCCGTACTTTTCGGAGTCGGGATAGTCGGATCATGGGCACTTCTCTTATCCGCAATGGCACTGTTTACAGGGCTGATTCTTTTTGCCATCGGAATTACCGGTGCTTATGTCGGTAAAAACTATATGGAATCCAAACACAGACCTTCCTTCATCATAGAAAAAGTTTTGCTTGACGACGATAAAGAAAATTAAGCGATTCAAACAGTTTTTTCACAACGATTTCAATATCTTTCCAACAAAAATATATTGACAGGAAATTTGAAACTTCGTATAATAAAAAGCGTTTCACGCATATCCCCGATTTGCGGATACGAAAAAAATCCTTGACTGCGGCGCATTTTAACGGAAGAAAATGATTTGATTTTTCTTTTTTCTTCCGTTTTGCCACAGTTTTTTCGGGAGAATATACCAATGACTCTTATTAAAAAGCTTTGGAACAATGCGCTCTTGCGCGAAATTTTTCGGTTTCTGATTGTGGGCGGCGGTGCCACCGTTGTCGATTTTCTCACAATGAGCGCCGTTCTTTATATCGCAGCACCGGAGATTTACCCCAACTTCCTGTCCGTCTTTTTCGGAGGGATTTCCGAACCTTCGACGCTGGCCACCGTTTTAGGGACGGGCGCCGGATTTCTTGTAGGGCTTGCCTTCAATTACATATTTTCCGTTCTTTTTGTTTATAAAGAAAAGGGAAATTCGAAAACGTTGGGCGGATTTTTGCTTTTTTCTCTGCTTTCCGCAGGGGGGCTTGCCATTCATCTTCTCGGGATGTATATCGGATTCGACCTGCTCCATATAAATGAATGGATCATCAAGATCATTCTTACGATCGTTGTGCTCGTCTACAATTACCTGACTCGTAAATTTCTGATTTTTCGGAAAAATAAACCGGTTTCGGAATATGCCGCCACGGATGCAAACGCTGAGGTAAAGCAGGAAAATTCCCCGGAAGATAAAAATTCAAATCAATAAAAACCGGCAGCTATGCCGAACAAATGATTTATCTCTTTGGATATTTTATGAAATATGTTTTAGACACACACGCACATACCATTGCGAGCGGACATTTTACAACGGATACGGTAACCGATCTTGCACGCGCGGCAAAAGAACGCGCATTGCTTCTCTTTTGCGTTACCGACCATTCGCCTTCCATTCCCGGATCGGCAAACGAAAACTATTTTCGCAGCCTCAAATACTGCGAACGTGAACGCATGGGTGTTCAGATTTTGTACGGTGCGGAAGTTGACGTAATGGAAAACGGAAAACTTGGACTTAGCGATGATTTGATCGATGAAATGCAAATCGTCATTGTTAGCCAACACCCGCCCTGCTTTAAACCGAAAAGTGCAGAAGAAAATACGGCAGCATTGATTTCAGCCATACGCCGCGCCCGCGCGGATATCGTCGGACATCCGGACGATGAGAAATATCCCCTCTTGCCCAAAGATCTCGTTTGTGCCTGCGCCCAAACCGGTACCGCCATCGAAATGAACAACGCATCGCTTACTCCCGGCGGCTATCGGGGCGATGCCGCCAACCGCGACCGCGAACTTTTACGCCTGTGCAGAAAATTTGACGTTTTTGTCTCTCTCGGCTCCGATAGCCACGGCGGACATCAGATCGGAGATTTCACCTATGCGCAAAAGCTCATCGAAGAGGAAAATTTTCCGCAAGAACTGATTCTCAATACTTCTGTTCAAAAATTTCTTTCGCATTTACAATCACACGGACGCCGTCTTTGATTTTTTGTAAACAGAAAATTTATGCTTGGATTTCTTGTTTACTTTTAAAATTTCCAAACTTCAAAATGCGCGGGGCGCCTCAAAAAGAGGCGCCCCGCGCATTTTCTGCCGTACTAAGTTTTTACCGAAACAATTTTATAAAATTTCCCTTCTTTTTGCTTATAATAAATGCCGCATTGGTACTTTATAATTTTCAAAGTTTTCCTTCCCGCTTTGCGTAAAACAAATATTGCTGGATGTAACCGCTGTCTTCCTGAAACATAGAGGTAAAATACGCCGAAATTTTATTTCTGTCCTTTTCCTGCCCGCCGAACTCATCGCGGTACACTTTCTCTATCCAGGTGTCGACCGGAAATACATCGGTACGGTGAAACCCGAACAATAAAATGCAGTCCGCCACCTTCGGCCCGATACCGGCAAAAGTACACAATTTTTCACGCAAAGCCGATGTGGCAAGCTTATGCAAATCTTGACTGTCCGTATCTGCCATTTTTTTTGCTGTTTTGGCTATGTAATCCGCTCGGTATCCAAAGCCCATCTCTCGAAAAAAATCGGCGTTTTTTTCGGCAATCCGTTGTGCCGACGGAAAAGAAAAATATTTCTTTCCTTCAAAAAAACATTCCCTGCCCAACGCCTCACATAATTTTTCCACCATTGAACGGATTCGCGGTATATTGTTGTTTTGTGACAGCAAAAAAGTAAAAATCATCTCTTCCGGATCCTGATTGAGTATTCGGATCCCTCTCCCTTCCCCCACTGCCTTCGCCAAAAACGAGGCCTTATGGGTGCAGGCACGGTGCACAATTTCACTGTATGAACGTTCTAAATCGAAATAACGGCAAAAATACTCTTCATCGTCTTCCGAAAATTTCAAAAAAACATGATGATCCTTTTTTTCTATAAAACATGCACGATCGCCGGATATCACGATCCAACCATCGCCTTCCGCAAACCAACGGAAAGTTTGTCCGCAAGATAGCGTCGAATAAGGATCGAAATATTCCGCGTTCAATATTTTTTCTTTCATGCCGTCTCTCCCATATACTTTCCGCTTTTATTATACCATGTACATCAACCCGTTTGCAAATTCTCTTATAGCCTTTTTCCGTTCAAATCCTTAAAATGATTTGCAAATTTCAAAAAATCCGTGTATAGTATATTCCACAAGAAGGAAAAACAATTTGTATGGATATAAAACACAAATTAAAAAGATCAAGATTTATTCTAAGCTGTATATTTTTTGCCGGATATGCCGCGTATGCGATCTACGCAGTCTTTTATTACAAGACTTTCCGCAACGCGCTCAGCATCGCTCTTCTCATACTCATCGCGACAACTTTTGCGCTTTCCGCAACCATCACTTTTTTAAGCTACCGCATTAACCTGAAAAACGCATCCCGCCCGAAACTGCATCGCTTTATTAAAATGGCAAAATATATCGCACAACTTCTCTCTTCGGCTATCTCGATCGGGCTTGTTCTTTCCGCTGTGTACGATACAAACGCCTTTTCTTTGGCAATTGCCATCATTACCATACCCTTTCTTCTGTGGGGTCTGTTTGTCAACGTGCTTGCCGAATTTTTTGAACATAAATATGCCAACGGGTTCGGCCGACGCGTCTTTATCCCTACGATCCCCAAAGATGAAGAAGGAAATGATATTGACCTCAACGATGTCATCGCCAAAGCGGACGGCTTAAACGCTTTCAAAAGAGCAAAAAGAAAACGTTTCAGAGAATGATTTTTTCGGACAATTCCCTCCTATCCTTTATTTTTTCAAAAGGTTGACAAAATAAATTTTTTAAGATACAATGTCCTTACCGCTATCGGCGGAATAAGGAGGTTAAAAAATGTTCAAAGGTTTGGAAAAAGTATTTGATATTATCGGCGAAATTCTCGCTGTAGTGTTGGTCGTAGTATTTGCGTTGCTCATTATCAATGCAAATTTCAGCTTTTTGCCCGACTCCGTGCTCAACGTATTTGAAGTGATCCGTACCTACGGCTCGCTCGTTCTGATCGCCGTGGTCGGCCTTGAAGCAATGGCAAAGAGAAATTTTCTTTTTCAGATTATTTTTATCGCCTTGCTGGCACTGATCGTCGTATTTTTGTTCTTCCCCGGAACATACGAAAATCTCATCGGATTGATCAAATAATTTTCAACGCTATCTGAACGGAGACAGAATCTATGATCTGTCTCCGTTTATTTATTGGAGCGACACAACTCATTTTTACCAAACAAAATTCTGACCGAAGAACGGCATGACAGACCAAAAATTCTATTATCGCTTTGATCCGATCTCAATTGATTCATCGGATGAAAATGAAGTACGAAAGCACGGGCGTGAACTTAATTCGCTCGACGATCTTGCCTCGCAATTTCAGTTACTCAAATCCTCTTTCGATCAGACGAAGAAAGAGCGTGCAGACATCATCAATATGCTTCCTCCCGTTTCGGGAACGGACGAGCTTTCGGTTTTTCACAAGATCCGCTTTAATCTTTTCGCATACCTTGAAAACAAATTGTTTCATTCTTGGATTTTCAAAGTACAAAAACGATGACACTTTGAGCTTATATACTTACGAAATGGCTGATTTTACCGAAAGAAAGCAGATTTTTATCGATCTCATCGAAAAAAACACTTTACCGGATCTGAACAATTGGAAATATTCGCACATTTCCTAAATACAGTGCCCCCGCGAAAATCGCGGGGGCACTTATTCTTATTAAAAAAATCGTCTTACCTCAAAGGCAACCGCGCTATAAAATTGCAAGTAAAGGCAAAGGAATATTGATATCTCCACTTTGTTTGTGCAAAACTGAACTCGGTTTGATCTTACAGCGATGACATCTTTTATGCTTACTTACGTGCGATTTTGATTCTCACTCGGTTTATAAAAAACATAGCTTGCCAGCATGCCGTTTCCAGCCTCATTCGGTTTATAACAAATATGTGCTTATTTCGTACCTTTTCCAGCCTCACTCCATTTCATACATAAAAACTTTTTTGAAAACCGGACAACTTTAACAGCAAAAGCCGTAAACTACCAACATAGTTGGTGATTTTTACTTTGTAAAAAAACCGCCCCGAATGTTCGGAGCGGTTTTTGTTACTGCGCCTTCTCGTAGACGCTTACCTGCTTTTTGTCTCTGCCCAATCTTTCGAATTTCACAACACCGTCAACCAAAGCAAAAAGCGTATCGTCTTTGCCGATGCCGACATTGTTGCCGGGATGGAACTTCGTGCCGCGCTGCCGAACAAGAATGTTGCCGGCAAGCACTTCCTGACCGTCTGAACGCTTTACGCCAAGACGTTTTGCCTCGCTGTCACGCCCGTTGTGCGAAGATCCCGTTCCTTTTTTATGAGCAAATAAATTGATAAGAATCATTTTATTTTTCCTCCTGTTGCCTGATTACAGCGAAATCTTTTCGATTTTCACTGCAGTAAAGGGCTGCCGATGGCCCTGCTTTTTACGCTCGTTCTTCTTGGGCTTGTACTTGAAGACAATGATCTTTTTGAACTTATCCTGCGCTTCGACTTTCGCCGTCACTTTGGCGTTCGCTACATCTGCCCCAGCTTTGATCCCGTCGTCTGCGGAAACCATAACGACTTTGAATTCAACTGTCGCTCCCACTTCCGCATTGAGCTTTTCAACGCGAACAACGTCGCCTTCTGAAACTTTGTACTGTTTGTTCCCGTTTTCGATGATTGCGTACATACGATTTTACCTCCTCTAACCAGTCTCGCCGTTTGCTAGGCGACGCATTTGCGCGCACTTATAAAGCCCGCTCCGAGCGGCTCAGGATTTATCCTACCATACCGAAATAAAATTGTCAAGCAATTTTGCTTTACAAAAAATATTTTCACGCATAAAAAAAGAGTCGAAAACGCATACTGTATGCAAACCGATTCAGGGAGGATTTTATGGCAGACGTAAAAAAAGCAAGCGAATTACTCGCTGAAATTTACCGCAATACGCATTATGCGCTTCAATCCATTGCGGATATTTTACCGGAGACCGAAGACGAAAAACTTCGCGAAGAACTTAAAAAAATGCACGACGGCTACGAACAGATTTCCGGCAAGGCCGCTATCTATGCACGCGATAACGGAATCGAACTCAAAGAACCCAATCCGATCAAAAAAGCTATGATGTGGAGTTCGATCAAAATCAGCACCCTCAAAGATGATTCCGACGAACATATCGCCGAAATGCTGACGCAAGGTACGGTCATGGGAATCACCGCACTTTCACGTACACTCGGAGAGAGCCGCGACAGCGACGAAGAAATCGTTAAGATCGCCGAAGAACTTTTACAGCTGGAACAAGGTTACGAGGAAACGCTCAAAACCTATCTCTGATTCGATTACAAAATCATATTCAAAAACGGGCGGCAGCAAACAGTTCTTGTTTGCTGCCGCCCGATAATTTTATCGTTTATTCTGTTTTAGCGCAAGGCTTTTGCTCATTTTTATTCGATTGATCTTTTCGAAAAGAAATAAACTTTATCGATTTTTTCAAAAATCTTTCTTGCTTTATTTTTACTCGACAGTTACCGATTTTGCAAGGTTGCGCGGTTTATCGGGATCAAATCCGCGAAGCAAACACATTTCACAGGCAAATTTTTGCAAAGGAATTACGGAAACCACAGGCATCAGCGGCTCGCTGATCGACGGCAACCGACAACAAAAATCGGCACAGCTTTCCGAAAGCACATCCTCATATTGCGAAAACAATGCACAAAATCCGCCGCGCGCCTTTACTTCCGCCAACGCATTTTCACATTTTTTTGCGAGTTTTTTGTCCGTTGCGATCGCAATGACGGGAAATCCTTTTTCGATCAAAGCCAGAGTGCCATGTTTGAGTTCCCCTGCCGCATATCCTTCCGCATAAACACAGGCAATTTCCTTGACCTTCAACGCGCCTTCCATCGCCGTTACCACATCCTGCCCTCTTCCGAGATAATACATACCGAAAGTCTGTGAAAGCTGCTTTGCAAGGTGCGACGTCTGCAAAAAACATTCTTCCGCCGCACGAACCGTTTCCGAAAGTTTTTCAAGTTCAAAAAACCATACGGGCATTCGGGTATGCTTGAAAAAATGCGCCTGCGCAGTCAGATAGAAAACAGCCAAAAGCTGACACACATAGCTTTTTGTGGCAGCGACCGCAATTTCCGGCCCTGCACGCAAAAGCAAAGGAAAATCGGCCAGTGCCGCAAGCGAAGAATGCGCAACATTGGTAACGGCGATCAGATACGCTCCGCGTTCTTTTGCCAGCCGCGACGCTTCCAAGGTATCTGCCGTTTCTCCGCTCTGACTGATCGCCACCAGTACATCCCCCTCTCCGATCAGAGGACTTCTGTAACGGAATTCGGAAGACGTTTGACACAAAACAGGTATATGCAGGCATTCTTCCGCGCGGTCGCGAAAGGCAAGCGCGGCATGATACGCGGTACCGCAGGCAACGGCAAAAAAACGCTTTGCACCCCGCAATTGACGCGCACAAGGCGCAAAATCCGTTCGATGCAGAGATTTTAACGTATCTGAAAGAGCTTGCGGCGTCTCGGCAATTTCCTTTTCCATAAAGCTTTTATCGCCCTTTTCCAATGCGGCGATCTGAGCGGGAAGGCGAAGAAAAGACTTTTTGATTTCATTGCCCGCACTGTCGTAAAACAGTATTTTTCCCTCCGCAATGCGAATGTATTCTCCGTCATTTGCGGGGCAGAAAAATTCCGCCTCCCCGGCCAACGCGGGAGCATCGCTGCATACATACAGTGCACCCTTCCCCGCCGCGGCAATCAGCGGACTTTTACAGCGCGCACAGATAATTTCTCCGGGATGATCGGCACTGATGACAGCAATCGCATACGAACCTTCCAATCGCGCACAGGCCGCCCGCACCGCCGCAAAAAAATCGCCTGCATAATTTCGGTCGATCAGTTTTACGATCACTTCGCTGTCCGTTTCGGACAGGAATGTTTCCCCGTGTTCGCAAAGTTCCTGCCGCAACGCCGCATGGTTTTCAATGATCCCGTTATGTACAAGGGCAAATTTCCCCGAAACATGCGGATGCGCATTCCTGTCACACGGAACACCGTGCGTTGCCCAGCGTGTGTGCCCGATCCCTGTATCTCCTGAAATTACTGCCCCTTCCAGAGCAGAAACATATCCTTTCTTTTTGCGCACGATCAATCTGTAATTTTCGTGGAGGCGTCTGTTTTTATGTACCAAGGCAATTCCTGCCGAATCATACCCGCGATATTCCAGTTTTTTCAAAGCGCGAAGCAACCTTCCGTAACAATCTTTTTCGGAAAAACATCCGATGATGCCGCACATATCAACCCTCCGATCGCATGATCTGCGCACAAACACGATCGGCCGCCGCCTGCGCCGCACCAAGATCTTCCGCTTCGGCAAATACGCGTACGACCGGCTCCGTTCCGGATGCACGCACGACCAACCGTGCAACGCTCCTTCCCGCTTCTTCCACCGCCGCCCGAACCTCTTCGTTGCCAAGCACCCGAACTTTGTCTTTTACCCGCACGTTCACATTGTATTGCGGAAATAACCGAATATCCGCAAGCTGAGAAAAACTGGTTTCCGTAATCAATTCCGCAATTTTCAGGGAAGAAAGTATTCCGTCGCCAGTCGTGGAATAGTCGGACAAAATGATATGTCCGGATTGCTCTCCGCCTACCGCCGCACCGCTTTTGCGCATATATTCCGCCACGTATTTATCCCCCACATCTGTACGGAACAGCCGTATTCCTGCCCTTTCCAGTTCCCGCTCGGCGCCCGTATTTGTGTGCGAGGTGCCCACGGCAAGATTCTGTCTGAGCCGCCCCTTTGCTTTGAGATCCTTTGCAAGAATACAAAGGATCTTATCTCCGTCGACAAGATTTCCGTGTTCATCCGCGGCAATCAGACGGTCAGCGTCTCCGTCATAACAAAATCCCGCATCCGCCCCCGTCTCTACAACAGCCGCACACATTCGTTCCGGATGCAATGCGCCGCACCCGACATTGACTTTGCGGCCGCTTCGGCTGCGCCCAAAAACATGTAGCTTTGCACCCAAAGCGGAAAATACGCGCGGAGCAATTTCTCCCGCCGCACCGTTGGCACAGTCAAGAACAAATTTTTTACCCGTAAGAGGCCGCTCGCAGCACGATTCGAGAAAAGCAGCATAAGCCCCACGCCGATTGAGCGGAAAACACCGCCCGCAACGCAACGCAGACGCAAACGAATACTCGTCAAAATTGCGCTCGGCGCGCTCTTCTTCCTCTTCCGAAAGTTTACAGCCCTTTCCGTCAAACACCTTCAATCCGTTAAATTCCGGAGGATTGTGCGACGCACTGATCACTACCCCAAAATCGGCACCCAACTTCCGTACAAAAAAAGCAACGGCAGCTGTGGGCAATACGCCGCCGTCGCGTACACTTCCCCCTCCTGCACAGACGCCCGCCGATAACGCCAGCGACAGCATATCCGACGATGTGCGCGTATCCCTGCCGACAACCACAAGCGGCGCCCCCTTCAAGCGACACAATGCATTTCCGAGAGCAAAGGCAGTCCGCGCCGTCAGCTCTTCCCCTGCTATGCCCCTTATGCCGTCCGTTCCGAAATAATTACGCATTTTTTCCTCCTTTATCGTCGGATTTTGTACACTTTTTTTTCAATACGTATGCGTATTTTTGTGCCAACGCCTCATTTTCCTGCTGCCGCGTACGCCCGATCACAAAACCGCCCGCAGGCACATCTTTTGTGACTGTGGCACCTGCTGAAATATAAGCCCCCTCTCCGATATGAACAGGTGCAATAACATTGACATTGCTGCCGATAAAAGCATAATCGCCGACCGTCGTTTTTTCTTTCTTTTTTCCGTCATAATTGCAGAATATGGCACCGCACCCGATGTTGCAATCGGTACCGATTTGTGCATCCCCTACATACGCAAGGTGGCTGACCTTTGTCCCCGCACCGATCTGCGCTTTTTTTACTTCCACAAAATCACCGATGCGACACAGATCTCCCACTTCGCTGTCCGGACGAAGATAGGAGAACGGTCCGATCTTTGCATTCTTTCCCACTTTTGCGCCAATAAGAACGCTCGCCGTAACTGTTGTACCTTCTTTTACTTCGCTGTCTTCGATTATATTGTTCGGATACAGCACCGCATTTGCTCCGATCACACATTTCCCCAAAATGTGATTGTTGGGATAAATCACGACACCGTCACCGATGATTGCATCTTCCGAAATCGTACACGTGTGCGGTGAGATAAGAGTATAACGCATGGCGCCACCTCGCAAAAGAAAATCAATACCATAGTATGCATAAAACTGGCAAAAGGTTTTTATAAAGTGACGCCAAAAACAAGGAAAGAAAAGACAATTTTATCAATTTTTCATAAAGAGTATACAAACTTTTCAAATTCATAGCGCATTATAGTAGTGCCGAAGCAGAAAGAATATTTACTTTCGTCCAAAAAATACCAAATTCAACACAAAAACAAGTAAATCTCACATGATTTCAAAGAAATTATTCATAAAAATATGCGATTTGCAATCATTTCGTTTGCGTGCGCGCTTATTATATGTTATAATTAGCTTTGCTGATAATTGAGTAAAACGATTGCATGCGCTGTGTTCTTTGGAAAACCATGGCGCATTTTTGAAGTTTTGGTCCTGTTTCGGAAAAAGAATTGTTGGAAGGAGTAAACGCGGACAGCATTATGAACAAATTTTACATAGGTGTGAAATATTCAGCCGATTTTTTAATTGCACTCATCCTTGTTGTCGCATTATCCCCGCTTATGCTCGGCATAGCCATCGCAATCAAGGCGGAAGACGGCGGCGTCGTCATTTTCAAACAGAGAAGAACAGGAGCAGGCGGAAAAAAATTCAATTGTTATAAATTTCGTTCCATGAAGAGCACGGATGTTTCATATGACAAAGACAAAAGAGTCATCCTCGACAGCAATCCGAATCTCACGCATGTAGGCAAATTGATACGGAAATTCAAACTCGATGAATTGCCTCAATTGTTCAATATTCTTCGCGGAGACATGTGTTTTATAGCACCGCGGCCTCTGCTCCCCGTTTTTGATACCGATTACGAAGACTGGGAAATGGTCAAATTTGAGATGCGCCCCGGTCTTACGGGACTCGGACAAGTATACGGCAACGGCCATCTCAGCATCAAAGACAGAAAATTTTACGACGTTTACTATGTGATGCACGTTTCACTGTGGATGGATATTAAAATAACGCTCAAAACAGTCGGCGTCGTACTGTTCGGCGAAAAACGCTATTTAAGGCCTGTCTCTGAACAGGAATACAGACGTCTGAAACGCGAAGTACGCAGACATTATACCGTAAGCCCCGAAACGGTTGCGCACCTTCGCCCCTCCTCTCTTCTGTGACGATGCGGTTTGATCCTGTTCGCACTGACACCGAGGCTCCCGTTCGGGTGGCGCAAATTGTGGGCAACGCGCGCCTTGGGGGTGTCGTTTCATGTCTGATGAACTATTATCGGCACATAGACAAAAGCAAATACCGTTTTGATTTCATTACCTACGGCCCCTCACAGTTTGATGAATCGGTCTGCAGGATCGACGGAAATTCAAGGATCTATTATATCGCGCCGTTTGACGGCGCGTCCTTTTTGAAAGCAATTTTCCAGCTAAAAGATATACTCAAAAAGGGCAGATATGCTATTGCACACTCGCACCTTACGACCCTTTCGGCATTTTCGTTGCGAGCGGCAAAAAGCGCCGGCGTTCCCATTCGGATCTGCCATGCGCACAGTACGTTTGACAGGCAATCCGACCACTACTTTGCCAAAGCCGTTTTAAGACCGTTCGCCGCAAAATGTGCGACGCATCGGATGGCCTGCGGAAAACTTGCAGCTGAAAATTTGTATGGAAAACGTGCCGAAGAGGCATTCATCCTCCCCAACGCGATCGACTTGAATAAATTTTCCCCGCAAGGACCCGCCGCACAAAAAACCGGATATACCGCCCTTTTTGTCGGCAGATTCGTACCGCAGAAAAACTTATTTTTTCTGCTTGACGCTTTTGCGCTCGCCGTAAAGATCCGTCCGATGACCCTCGTCATGCTCGGCGACGGCGCACAGAGGGAAACGCTGGAAAAATACGCCAAAGAGCTCGGAATCAACGGGTATATCCGCTGGGTCCCCCCTTGCGATCCGGCGCCGTGGTATCGTGCCGCAGACGTGTTTGTTCTCCCTTCCCTGTATGAAGGTCTGCCCGTCGTCGGGATCGAGGCGCAGGCATCGGGATTGCCCTGTCTGTTTTCGGACAAAGTAAGCTTAGAAGCAAGCGTATGCGACAAAAATAAGTTTCTTCCGCTCGACAAAGAGATATGGGCAAAGGAAATGGCTTTACCGCGCGAAAAACAACCGGACAACAACGCGATCTTGCGCGCAGCACATTTTGATATCGAAACCGAAGCACATCGGCTGACCGATTTTTACGATAACGCTCTTGCGGATTTTTTGAAAACACAGGGTTGCACCTCTAACTCACGGTAATATCATGGGAGAGATTGTATGGAAAAAGACACAATTTATGCAAAACGCCCCATGCAGCAACTGTATCTTTTGCGGTTGCTCGTCCGGCGAAATATCAAAAATCAATATTACCGTTCGTTCATAGGCATTCTATGGACCGTGCTGAACCCGCTGCTGAACATGATCGTAATGGCATTTGTCTTTATCAATCTGTTCGGAAGCGAAGGCATTGCGCTCGATTATCCGATCTACGTCCTTTCGGGAAACATCATTTTCGGAATTATGCGCGCGTCCACCACTGGTTCGCTGCCCTGTCTTGTTGAACAGCAGGATATGCTGCAAAAGACCAATGTTTCGATCGGGCTTTTTCCGACGGCAAACGTCTTTTCCGCACTTGTGACCTTTGGTTTTTCGTTTATCGCTTTGCTGATCGTCATGCTTTTCCGTTTTTTTGCGGGGGCATATGCCTTTACATGGGAGATCATTCTGACCGTCATCCTTTTGCCTGCGATCCTTTTGTTTTCTCTCGGGCTTTCTTATTTTTTGAGTGCGCTGTATGTATTTTTCCGCGATCTCAAACACATCTATTCGGTCGTTCTCACACTTTGGACTTACCTGACCCCTCTGTTTTATACCATCGACGCATTGAAAAACGATTACATCGGCAAATTTATGCGACTCAATCCGATGTACCATTATGTCAATTATTTCCGCGATCTTCTGATCGGCACCGTTCCGACATTGGAAACGCACATTATCTGTTATGGTTTCGGAATCGCCATGTTTGTGATCGGTTATGTATTTCTTAGCACCGTCCGCAATCAGATTGCGGCGCGGCTGTGAGGTGATACCATGGTAAACTCCGATTCTCAAAAAGAAGTCCTGCTCGAAGTCAAAGACGTCACCATGAACTTTACAAGATACGAAGTCGGCGTCGATTCCCTGAAAGAGCTGGTCGTACGCGCTTTCAAAAGAGACTTGAAACGCGAAAAATTTGTTTGTCTCAAAGACATCAGCTTTACGGTACACCGCGGAGAAGCCGTTGCCGTGATCGGAAGAAACGGCGTAGGCAAGAGTACGTTGCTGAAAATCGTTTCCGGAATCCTCAAACCCACGAAAGGCTACGCCCGCTGTTACGGCCGGATCTCTCCCCTTTTGCAGCTCGGCGCAGGGTTCGACGGAAACGCAACCGGCATGGAAAATATCTACCTCAACGCCGCCATTCTCGGCTATACAAAAAAGGAGATCGACGAAAAATTACAGAGCATTCTGGATTTTGCCGAACTCGGTGAGTTTATCTATTCACCCGTAAAGACCTACTCTTCCGGTATGCTCGCACGGCTCGGTTTTTCCATTGCTATCAACATGGAATCGGAAATCATGCTCATTGACGAGATCCTTGCCGTCGGTGACATGGCATTTCAACAGAAATGCTACAACAAACTCGAAGAGCTTCGCGCAAAAGGATTGACTTTTCTCATCGTTTCACACAGCGACGTCGTCGAAAAACTTTGTGACCGCGCGATCTGGATCGAACGCGGCCATATGATCGCCGACGGCGATGCAAAAACCGTTTTTCAAGAATATACACAAACAATGATGCAACCTTCGGAAACAGGGAAATCATAAAATTGCCCGGCCAATGCCGGGCTTCTGTTTTTAGCGACACAATAAGGAGAAACTATGGCGCATTTTGATTATCTTCTCGTAGGTGCAGGACTTTTCAACGCGGTCTTTGCCGAACATGCCTCACGCGCAGGCAAAACCTGCCTAATGATAGAACGGCGCGGACATATCGCCGGAAATATCTATACCGAAAAACGCGAAAGCATTGACGTGCACGTCTACGGTGCTCATATTTTTCATACGTCCGACGAAGAAGTATGGGAATACGTCAATCGCTTTGCCTCTTTCAACGGTTTTATCAATCGCGTAAAGGCAAAATTTGAAGGGAAAGTTTACAGCATGCCCTTTAATATGTACACCTTTGAGAGCCTCTGGGGCGTTCATACGGCCGAAGAAGCTAAAAAAATTATCGATGAACAACGTGCCTGCCTTGCCGGAAAAACGCCGGAAAACCTTGAAGAACAGGCGATAAGCCTTGTCGGACGCGACGTTTATGAAACCTTGATCAAAGGTTACACCGAAAAACAATGGGGCCGCCTCTGCACACAACTGCCCGCTTTCATTATTCGGCGGCTGCCCCTGCGTTTCACTTACGACGATAACTATTTCAACGATAAATACCAAGGTATCCCCGTCGAAGGGTACACTTCCATGGTCGAAAAAATGCTGAACGGCACCAAAGTTTTGCTGAATACCGACTATTTTGATTTCATACGCTCCACAAACGATACTTTCACAAAGACGATCTATACCGGAAAAGCGGACGAATTTTTCGGATACCGCTTCGGAAAGCTTGAATATCGTTCCCTGCGCTTTGAAACGGAAACTTTGAATATCCCCGACTACCAAGGCAATGCCGTCATCAACTACACGGAAGCAAAAATCCCTTACACACGGATCATTGAGCACAAGCATTTTAATTTCGGAAAACAGCCGAAAACCATCATCACGAGGGAATATCCCGCCGAATATAAAGAGGGAATGGAAGCTTATTACCCCGTCAACGACGAAAAAAATTCCGCCCTCGCCGCTTCGTACGATGCAATCAAACAAGAATGCCCGAATGTGATTTTCGGAGGCAGACTGGGCGAATACAAATATTACGATATGGATAAAGTGATCGCAAGCGCTCTTCAACTCTGCAAACAGCAAGGTCTGCGCTAAAAAAATTTTGCGCCTTTGAACAAAAAATCTGTTTTAAAAACCTCAAAGCGGTGCGCAAATTTTTATGTATCGAAATATACACAATTTAGCACTGCCGATATTCAATGGCTTGACAAGATACTTTAAGCGCATGGCTTCAACAACCCTCTTTTGTATTTGGATTTTATAGAAAAACAAATACAGTCTTTTCTCATGAATGATACCTGTATTTTTCTTAAAAATCATATCAACGTATTCTGCATCTTAAAATCTATCCGCAAAATCTTGGTTTTTGTGTTTATAAGCCATTTTCATGCTTGCGGCATAAGCCGCACACAAATTTTACATGCAGATTCAAAGTTGTTGCTGAAAATCGTCAATCGGTTTTTCTGTTTCTCGTTGTCTTTACTCTTAATTTTTTGTCCGCTTTGTATCTTTTCCTGAACTTTCTTTTAACTCTTGTTTTTATTTACAGCGCTTGCTTGGCCTTTCAGATTTTATTGTTGCTTTGGCAAAGCTTGTTCGAACCCGCGCACTTTTAGCGGGTTTTCTTATACAAATAAGCCCGTACGGAGCCGCTTATCCGCGGCTCCGTACAGGCTTATGATTTTTACTCATTTTAAAACTATTCCGTTAAAATATCGATCTTACAAAAGTATGATCGCATTACGCCTTTTAAAACTTTTCTTAAAACACTTATTTTTCGTACACGCTTCGTTTTAAAATTCCTATGTAAGGCAAATTGCGATACCGTTCGGCATAATCCAAGCCAAACCCGACGACAAACTCGTCTTCACAATCAAAGCCTTTGTAATCGGCTTCGATGGGCACCACCCTACGGCTGTATTTATCCAACAAAGCACAGATCTTGACAGAATCGGGTTTACGCGAATACAACATCCGTTTCAGATACGAAAGCGTATACCCCGAGTCGATGATATCTTCAACAATGATCACATGCCGCCCTTCGATCTTACGATCCAAATCTTTGATCAGTTTCACCTCGCCCGAAGACTTTGCTCCTGCGCCATACGATGAAATTGCCATAAAATCCATTTCCACAGGAATGGTCATCGCACGCAAAAGATCGGCATAAAACATGACGCTCCCTTTGAGTATTCCGACCATAAGCGGATTTTTCCCCGCATACTCCCGATCCAACTGCGCGGCAAGTTCGGCGATGCGCTTTTCAATCTGTTCCTTGGAAAACATTATGTTTTCTACATCCTGGTGCATTTTTAATTTTCTCCTTTTGTCAATAGTACTAACGTATATAAATTCGCCCCGCGGAAATCTCCGTTTTCCCGTACACGGGGAATTTTTACTTTTTCTGAAATCTCAATGCCGCAGACAGCCAGAATTTCACCGCCGCATGCAAGCAAAGGCCAGCCGTCACGCGCGCGGCAAGGTATTTTCCGGTCGATCAGAAAATCTTTCAGCTTTTTTGTTCCCGAACCGAATTTCTGAAATCGGTCGCCCTCTCTCCGCGTCCGGAACACACAGCCTTTCGGCAAAGAATCTTTGTTGAGATACAATACTTGCCCTGTTTGCCCTGCATTTTCGCCCATATCCGTTCCGGCAAACACTTTGACCGTCCATTTACCAAAAGAAAACGATCCTTCCTGAAAAGGATATTCGATGATATCCTTCTCTTCCGGCTTGTATACGGTGATTTTCCCGTAGTCGTGCACCGCGCATACGCCGCCGGGAAGATTGACAGACTTTCCGTTTTCACCTTTTATAAGTGAAAAAACGTCTTCCAAATTTATAAATGTATAATCCTTTCCGACACCGAGGTGGTGCAATGCCCGAACCACACAACGCAAAAATAACGGCCGCGGCGCTCCCTCGTCGATCCTGCATTCTTCCCCTTCTTCATAATACGCATCGGTCAGAGAATACAGATATTCGTCATCCGCGCGTGCCGTGCGCGAAAACGTGTACAGCGACTGTTCGAGCGCAGGAAATTTTTCCTTTGCGGGTTGCAATATTTTATGCCGCAAAAAATTACGGGCATATTCTGTATCGGAATTGGTTTCATCTTCCCGCCATTTAAGACGGTTTTCATTTAGATACCTTTCAATTTCCGCCTTGGACAGATACAAAAAAGGGCGTATCAATTCCTTTTTTTGAAGCTTTCGGTATTCATCGTCCGAAAGCTTCGGAAAAATTTCTCGGGCCAGCTCTTCTGCCGAGATCCGCGAACGGATCCCGCCCGCGCCGGTCAAAGATGATCCGCGGAAAAGATTCCACAATACGCTCTCCGCATTGTCGCCGGCGTGGTGCGCCGTCGCAATAAAATCCGTTTCGTCACGAAGAAAAAGTTTCAAAAATATTTCGTATCGGCTCCGCCTGGCCGCCTCTTCCAGACCGATCCCTTCCGCACGCGCCCGTTCGGGTACATTTACCGAAAAAGCATACAGCGGTACACCCGATTCCCTGCAAAGTTCTTCCACAAATGCAGAATCGCTGCGTGAAGATTCGCCCCGAATGCCGTGTTCCACATTGACTGCCGTCAAAGCAATGGAATATTTTGCCGCATTTTTCTTGAGATAATCAAAAAGCACAACCGAATCGCTGCCGCCCGAAAGCGCAACACAGACGCGTTTTGCCCGATACGCAGAAAGATCTGTACAAAGTTCCATGACAAAAGTATAATACAAAATAAAAAAGAAAGCAATCGTTCTTAAAAAAAAGAAACGCCGCTATTGCTTTTTCAACGGCAAATCAGAACTTTTTGTACCGATCCGCCGCACAACTCGCGTTACAATATCTTCGCGGATCCTTGTCTGATTGTATACGGAATGCCCAAAATTGAATAGATACGCCACTATACAGACAATCGTCGCATGAACGATAAGATCGCCGCCGAATATTTCGCAACATAAAAAGATCGGTGCAAACAATGTATTGGTCGCCGCGCCGAAAACAGCCGCATACCCGAGGCAAGCCGCCAATTCCGGGGAAAGACCGAAAGTGTTTCCCAACACTGCGCCCAGACATGCTCCTGCCGCAAAAAATGTGGTCACTTCCCCGCCCAAAAAGCCAACGGAAAGCGTCACGGCCGTAAAAAGAATTTTGACAAGCCAATCGAAGGCATATACCTTTTCACCCGTAAGAGCCGCTTCAATCAGGTTTGTTCCCAAGCCTGAATATCTTCCGCTCGTCAGCCAGAGAAGACAGGACAACAAAATTCCCGCCGCCGCGACGCGCACATACGGATTTTTGATTGCACTGCGAAAAAACAGGCCGGCAGATTTCCGGATTACGCAAAATAACAACCCCGTAAGGCCGAAACATACGCCAATGGCAAAAAGAGAGGGAATGATCGAAAGAGAAAACGACGGTATGTTTCCGATGACCGGTTCCGAATGCGAAAGGCCGCACAATCCCGCTACAAAGTACGCCGTAAAAGAGGAAACGGCAGACGCCGTTAAAGCGCGCAAGCGTATGCCGCCCACTACGGTAACTTCCAGTACAAAAACCAATGCGCAAACCGGTGTTCCGAACAGAGCCGAAAATCCTGCCGCCATGCCTGCAACGATCAGGTTGCGATCCGCGCCGCGCATGGGGATGGTACGCCCGATCCCGTTTCCGATCGCCGCGCCGATCTGAATGGCCGCTCCTTCCCTTCCCACGCTCGCGCAGAATAAGTGCGCGCTCCATGTGCCCGCAAATTGAAAGAGCGCATTCCGGAGAGGAAACCCTTCCTCTTCCCCGCGGCTTGCACGGAAAGCCGCCGCCATTCCGATGCCGTCTTTTCCCCAAAGCTTGCCCATGGCAACCGTCAAAATGCCAACTGCGGGCAAAAACCACACATACAAATCAAAGTGTGCAATTCCGAAATCAGTAAAAAATTCTACTCCTTTCCCGAAAATACCCACAACAGCACCCACAGCCAATCCGACCGCAAGCCCCAGCATCGCGTAGACAGCCGTCTCTCCGACACTGCTTAAAAATTCTGTTTTTTTTCCTTGCATGGCGCTGTTTTCTACTCCTTTTCGCTATCCCCCGCGATCGCTCCGTACTGCGCCCCCAAATAACCGACAAGATCGGAAGGATTCAATCGCATCTGTTTGCCTACTTTGCCCGCACTGACATATATCTTCGTAAAATTTTGTGCGCTCTCGTCAATAAAGGTGCGAAATCTTTTTTTCATGCCTACGGGAGAACAACCGCCGTGAATATATCCCGTCAGCGGTTCCAGATCACGTTGACGGATCATAGCGACCGATTTGACCTTGGCGACCTTCGCCGCCTTTTTCAAATCGAGCGTCGCACACACCGGTACACAGAAAACGATGTTTTCACCCTTTTCCGATTCGGTGACAAGCGTCTTGAATACTGATTTCGCGTCTTCCCCCAATACTTTTGCCACCTCTTCTCCGTCCGTGATTTGCGGCGGATATTCATAACCTTCGTATTGGATTTTCTTTGCGTCCAAAAGGCGCATCGCATTCGTTTTTTCCATTTTTATCGCACCTGTCCGTATCTTCGTAAAATCCTTTCGATTATACCACGAAACAAGCGTTTTTTCAACAATTAACGCACTCCGTAAAAATTTTTCCGTTCAAAGAAAATCCGCTTTCCGAATATTGACAGTATTCTTTTTCAATGCTATAATATTCGCGCCAAAATCAGTTCGGAGCAAAAAAATGAAGGCGTTAAACCTCGGAAGCGAAGCCGTATTTCGTACGGTACTTAAATTGGTCATTCCGGCCATGATCGCGCAATTTATCAATGTTCTCTATTCCATCGTTGACCGAATGTACGTAGGCAACATTTCACAGATCGGAGACACCGCGCTCGCGGCTGTCGGCGTCTGCGCACCCATCGCCACGCTGATCTCTTCGTTCGCTTTCCTTATCGGAATCGGCGGCGCACCGCTCTTTGCTATGGCCTTGGGAGAAAAAAGGGAAGAACAGGCTAAAAATATTCTTTCCAATGCCCTATATGCCCTCACCGCCGTTGCCGTCATCGTCACGATCCTCGTCATCGCTCTCGAAAAACCTTTGCTGATGAGCTTCGGCGCAAGCTCCGTCACCTACCGCTATGCACGAAGATATCTTCTCATTTATGCAGCCGGTTCCCTGTTTTCCATTCTGACTCTCGGCCTCAATCAATACATCGTGGCGCAGGGATATTCGGGTATTGCCATGCTCGCAACTTTGGTCGGCGCCATCGCCAACATCGCTCTTGACCCGCTCTTTATCTTCGTATTTAAGTTGGATACCGCCGGCGCCGCTGCGGCTACCGTTCTGTCGCAGTTCCTTTCTTTTTCACTCGTTCTTTTCTTTCTGCTTCGAAAGACCACAAAAGTGCGGCTGCAATTTGCAGGTATGGATCTTCGGCTCATCGCCCGCATCGCAAAACTCGGATTTGCTCCTTTTCTGATCGCCGCAACCGACAGCGTTATCATTATTGCCACAAACGCAGTACTTCAAAACAAAGGCGGTTTAGAAGGCGATCTGTGGATCACCGTATCCACTGTCGTTCAAGCCTTTTTCCAGCTCATTACCCTGCCTATGCTCGGTATAAGCACCGGCTCACAACCTGTGCTGAGCTACAATTACGGTGCAAAAAATATTGTCCTTATCAAACGTGCGGAAAAATATATTCTGATGCTCTGCCTTATCTTTACCTCTTTTATGACCGTCGTGTCCATCTTTTTTGCCGCACCTTTTGTTTCCTTGTTCACCTCGACGCCTTCGGTCGCCGAAAAGAGTATTTGGGGAATTCGCGTCTTTATGATCGGCGCCATTCCGCTCTCCTTACCGTATGCTTTCGTCGACGGACTGACCGCCCTCGGTCACCCGCAATACGCCATCATCGTTTCTCTTACCCGAAAAATCGGAATCTACCTTATCTGTACTTTCGTATTTCCCGCGATCTGGGGCGTTCAGGCAGCCTTCTATGCCGAACCGACCGCCGATATTGCCGCCGCAATTCTGGCCATCATCGTCTTTTCCGTGGCATTCCCCAAAATTTTACGAAAACGCCTCGCGGCAGGCAGCCTGTTTGATCAAACTCCCCCTTCTCAACCTTAATTTTTTTACTGTTTTTCCTATATACAAATGCAAGGCGGACGCCTCAAAACGAGGCGTCCGCCTTGTGCTTTATTTATGATTATCGTCCGATCAAAAATACGCGCCGCAAAGATCCTGCTATCCTTTGCCAGCAAGCCGCAAGCTTCTCATCCGTAAACGAACCGCAAAATTCTGCTTCTTCTCGGAGAGTGACCGGGCCGGACATGTCTTGCCATGCTTCGACATAATGGGAACAAAGTCTTTCCGGATTGTCGAACAAATAGACAAGATTGTCAAATAAATACGGCCGCACCAGTGAAACAAATTCCGTCTTTTTTGCGGCTTTTTCAAATCCGTCAATGAGCGGCAGAAAATATTTTTTATCCCTTTTCTCAATATGCACAAGATAAGAAAAAATCAATTCGTCGCCACGGATGTTGTAATTGCCGTCGATTGAATAAAATTGAAATCCTTTGCCTTCAAAATAGCGGAACGCCGCGGCATCCAGCCCGTCAAACAATGCACTCCGAAGCCAATGTGCCGCCATTTTCAGTTCATAGTCGGCACACTCCACATGATATGTGACCAAAACCTGCAATTCCCTTCCGCCGCCCACTCGGTTGAGCGGCTTTTCTTCGCGCCCTTCTTTGCGCGGCGGCGTTGCCTCACGGTTTTGCAAAGGAATTTTTCCGAATGTATTTTCCACCTCCCGAAAATCTTTCTCTGTAAAATTCCCCGCAAGAAACAGACACATACCCGTCGTAAACAAACTTTTCCGCGCCGAATCGATCTCCGCATCCGATACTCGCTCCAATACCCCCGAATCTCCCAGCACTGACCCTGCATACCTCGAATCAAACCAAAGCTCGCTCAAAACCTCACCCGCGCGACCGTCGTAAAAATCGCTTTCAAATATCTCGTTGCGTATGACCGGCAATACTTTTTGCAATTCTTCTTCCGAATATTCCTTTTGCGTCAACATCGCATACAACAAGCGAAGCTGCGATAAAAATACTTCCTCCCGACAGGTAAACTGAAAACACATCGAACTTACAGACGTGTATCCGTTGATCTCCGATCCGTTCGCCGTCATCTGCGCATTGATCTTATCCGCACGCAGGTCCCCCGCCCTTTCAAAAAACAGGTGCTCGACCAGATGATATACCCCCGGCGTATATTCGGGTTCAAAAGGAAACACGACCGAAAACGCCACCGTATGCAAATGCGGCGCACAAAAAGAAATCATATTCGCGCCGTTTTTCAGCTTTATGCTTTTTTCGCCCGAAAAATCCATTCCTCGCCTCACTTTCTTTATAAATCATTCTAACACAACTGCAAATGATTGTCAATATTACAAAAAATTCCCCGTTTGCGGCTCTTTTATTCTCTAACCAAAAACTTTTCTATTTCGAATTTTTTCAGTTTCTTCCCGCTTTCGTGGAAAAAATGAATCGGGCACGGAGCCTTGCGGTTCCATGCCCGATCCATATATGATAAGGGGGAAAATGATGAGCTTTATCGGTAACCAAGCGGAAGCGTTGCGCGTTTCGTTTGATTACAGGCATATTATATCATCCCTCCTTACAAAAGTAAAGCAAAAAAAAATTTTTTTTAAATTTTTTTTGTAATTTTTTTTCTTTACAAAAAATGTTAAGTTTTATCATTTTTTCACGAATTTTGTCTATATATCGGAAAAATGATTAAATAATGTTAATTATTACCAAAAAATTACAATTGGTTTTTGTGACAATTTGTTTTTTTACAAAATTTACAAAATGCGGCAAAATAAACATCCCAAAACCGCAGAAAAGAAATTTGCCGCAAAAGCGATGAGAACAGGCAGCGTCGGTTTTTTGTCTTTTACACCGGCAAAATATATAGCAGAGAGATAAAAAACCGTCTCCCCCGACGCATATACGACACTGGCGCACCGCCCTATATACGAATCGGCACCGTAGTTTGACAAAAGCTCACCCAACACAGAGAGCGAACCGCTTCCCGAAAAAGGTTTGATCAAAAAAAGCGGAGCGATTTCTTTCGGAACCCCCAGTGCCGAAAACGCGGGCGTCAAAGCCCGCCGCAATCCGTCTGAAAGTCCGCTAACTTCGAATAATTCTGTTAAAACGGATACTGCCGCAATATACGGAAACAAAGAATACAGCAAAGGAATTGCGCCTTTTACGCCTTCGGCAAAACAATCGTATGCTTTCACCTTCCGAACAGCGGCGATGATCAGCACAACCGCAAAAAGCACGGGAAGAATATACAACGTCCAGCTCATGTTCTTTTTCTCCCGTATCCGAGCATTACCAGCGCCATTCCGATCAAAAGTGCGGCAAGCGAAGACAGATACACCGGCAAAAGAATGCTGTACGCATTTTCTGCCCCTGCTTGCACGCGCAGGGCCAGCGCCGTGGAAGGAATCAGCTGCAAACCCGAACAGTTTACGACAAAGAACATGGCGCGCGCATAGTCCGCTTGCTTTGACGCGCCCAACAGCCGAACGGCGGAAATGCCTGCCGGCGTTGCCGCGCCGCCCATTCCTAAAAAATTTGCGGAAAGATTGACGGCGATCTGTTCCAGCGCCTTCTCGTCTTCCGTTCGGAATAACTTTTTGGAAATCGGTTTTATTCCCCGCGACATGGCGCGCAAGAGCCCCGCCTCTTCGGCAATTTTCAAAAAACCCATCCAGACTGCATAGACGGCGGCCAAAGAGAGGCAAATTGTCACCGCTTTGCCCGCACCTGTCAGCAACGCAGGTAAAAAAGATGCGGGATCACGTATCGCCACAAGCGCAGCAGAAATCAAAAACACGACGAGAAAAAGAGCGTTCACGGTTTTTCCTCCTGCCCTATCCCTATGCGGCAGACGGACAAGTTATGCGGATTTTTTTAGAGCCGCCGAAAAAAGTTTTACATTCTTTGCAAAATGCTATATAATAATAAGGAAAAAATTGTAAAAACGGCGCAAAAACCATTCGATATCGAAGGACAGGAGGGCTGACATGAAGAAAACACCCTATTATATTACTACGGCAATCGCCTATACCTCGGGGAAGCCGCACATCGGAAATACGTACGAAATCGTTCTTACGGACGCCATTGCGCGTTTCAAGCGCAATCAGGGATACGATGTGCGTTTTCAGACGGGTACGGATGAACACGGCCAGAAAATTGAAGAAAAAGCCAAGGCGGCGGGTGTCACCCCTAAACAGTTTGTGGACGGCGTAGCAGGTCAGATACGTAACATCTGGGATCTTATGAATATCTCTTATGATAAATTTATCCGTACGACCGATGCCGATCATGAACGCCAGGTTCAGAAAATTTTTCAAAAACTGTACGAGCAGGGCGATATCTATAAAGGCACGTACGAAGGTATGTATTGCACGCCTTGCGAAGCGTTCTGGACGCCTTCCCAGCTCAAAGACGGAAAATGCCCTGACTGCGGCAGAGAAGTCAAACCCGCCAAAGAAGAAGCTTATTTCTTCCGTATGAGCAAATACGCCGATCGCCTCTTGCAATATTACGAAGAACATCCCGAATTTATTGCTCCCCTTTCCCGCAAAAACGAGATGGTAAATAACTTCCTGAAACCGGGACTGCAAGATCTTTGCGTCTCCCGCACCTCCTTTACCTGGGGAATACCTGTCGATTTTGACCCGAAACATGTCGTCTACGTCTGGCTGGACGCGCTTACCAACTATATCACCGGACTCGGTTACGATGCCGACGGGAACTCGGATGCGCTCTTTAAGAAATACTGGCCCGCGGACGTACACGTTATCGGAAAAGATATTATCCGTTTTCACACCATTTATTGGCCGATCTTTTTAATGGCACTGGGGCTACCCCTTCCCAAGCATGTTTTCGGACACCCTTGGCTTTTGATGGACGGCGGAAAAATGAGCAAATCCCGCGGGAACGTTATTTATGCCGACGAACTCGTCAGCATATTCGGGGTTGATGCCGTGCGTTATTTTGTTCTCGGCGATATGCCCTACGACAACGACGGAAACATCACCTGGGAACTGATCACCGAACGCATCAATTCCGATCTTGCCAATACCTACGGCAATCTGGTTTCGCGCACCGCTGCCATGAGCTTAAAGTACTTTGACGGCGAAATTTCGGACAAAAAGGCGGCGGAACCGATCGATACGGAAGTTCGGACCATGGCGCAAAATCTTTACGAGAAAGTGGCCGCAAAAATGGACGAATACAAAATTTCCGATGCACTCGATGAAATTTTCGTATTTTTGCGCCGCTGCAACAAATACATCGACGAAACGGCTCCTTGGGTGCTCGCTCGCGACGAAGCTAAGCGGGACAGGCTTGCAACCGTGCTTTACAATCTTTCCGAAAGCATCGTGATCGCAACTTCGTTGCTGCAACCTTTTCTTCCCGATACGGCAGAAAAAGTGTTTGCGCAGTTCAATACACCGCAGCGCGCATATTCCGAACTCAACAAGTTCGGACTTTTGAAAAACGGAACAAAAGTATCCCCGACCGAAACACATCTCTTTGCAAGACAAAATTACAAAGACGTGGAAGCAAAATACGAGGCATTGCACGCAAATTCGGAAAAAACAGAGAAAGCACCGCAAAAAGCTGCTGCCCCTGCGCATGAAAAACCTGCTTATCCTGCCGAAATTTCCATTGATGATTTTGCCAAAGTCAAAATGCAGATCGCAAAGGTCATCGCCTGTGAAAAAGTGGAAAAGAGCGATAAACTGCTTAAAAGCACGGTTCAGATCGGAGACGAAACCCGCACGGTCGTGAGCGGAATCGCAAAATATTACTCACCCGAAGAAATGGTCGGCAAAAAAGTTGTGATGATCACCAACTTAAAGCCCGCAAAGCTGCGCGGAATTTTAAGCGAAGGCATGATCCTTTGCGCGGAAGACGATGAGGGAAATCTCAGCCTTCTTTCCCCCGAAAAAGATATGCCCGACGGCAGCGGAATTTTTTAATAAAATTCAATTTTAAGGGGCAGGTTTTTCTCTAAAACCTGCCCCTTTTTGATAAAGGTGAATTATACTATTAAGTGCAACACCTAAAGAAAAAAAGAGTTCATACAAATCTGTGGTAAAATAGAGTTGCGAAACCAAATTTT
>CASEFE010000068.1 GCA_949287105.1 uncultured Bacillota bacterium | reverse complement strand
GTATTCCATAAAACCGTAGAATATGCCGCACCGTCCGGATTCACCTTCACTTTCAGCGTAAACTTTTCGCCGATCGCAAGCCGCAACTGATCTGTCGTTAATTCGACAGACTCTATGGCCTTGGGCTCTTCCGTTTCCTTCGGATCATCCTTCGTACACGAAACCAGTACAGCCGATAATAAAATTAAAAGAATAAGTATGATCCCCCGTACGGCGATCATCCGCTTCCCTTTTTCCCTATACATTTTTCTCATCCTCCCGTTGGCATATGCCTATGCTTTTGAGATTTCAAAAAGACATATGCAGTTTTTCTCTCTATACAAAGTATGGCATATAAGATCCCGTTTGTCAAGTTTTCTGCCCGTTTTTCCTCTTTCTGACCCGATCTTTCCTTCTTTTTACCAAAATCGCCCGAACACTTTTATTCCTTTTTTACATAAAACGAATATTTTCTTGCCCTTGTAAAAGATTTTTTGATAACGATTTTTGATCATAAGCCTCTTTGATGAGAATCTTTCAGACTTTTGCAGTATTCTTCAAAAATTTTGGCGATTTAACTTTTTATCTACCTTTTTGTCCGTTCTCGCCTAAGCTGTCGCCTGATCTTCGTTCCGCTTTATTTTTTCTTTCATATTAAATACGGCACCGCAATAATAAAGGCGGCTCCGCATGGAACCGCCTCTTTTTGTGGCTTTCAACATTTTATATACGGTAATTCCAAAATATCCGCCGATTTTGAACCGTTACTTGCTCTTTTTGACCATTTGTGACTGCTTGTCGGCCAAATTCCGATTCTTCGGTTTCATTTTCTTTCCCGTCTCACCTATTTCTCCCTTATCCTTAACATCGTACGGCTTTCCTGTCCTTATTTACACAAGATCGACTTATCTCGCATAAATTCGCCGCATCAATGGAAAACGCCCCTGCGCTTTCTTAGGTTCCTCTGTAAAAAAACCACCGGACAACAAAACCTGCTCTCTTTTACGGTAAAACTTTACGCATCTCCGCCTTTTCCCCTTACGGTTCTTCGACGTCTGCAGATTGAAATGCGCTCCGTTTATCCGGCAAACCGCTCCCGCTTCCTGTTTTCCTTCCTTCCGCTCTTCGCTCCGCCGAAAAAAATTTGTTCGTTCCATCCGACTTCTTTTGCGTTGCCGCTTAAAAAGCCTCCGGCCGGTTTCGATTTCCCGAACTTGTTCCCTTCCGCTTTGCAATTCGCTTCCGTCCGAAAAAATTCCACGCTCGCCTGCCTGTCTGATCAACCCCTCCAAAATCGCGTTTCGTTGTTTGTAGCATCATTATAGCACGTTTTTTTGGTTTGTCAATACCTTTTTCAAAAAAATTTGAAAAAAAATAAAATTTTTTGTTTACAAATCACAATATGTATTTTTTGCTCGCCTTCCGTTCGATCGTCTGTTTTGCACACGCAAAGGGATTACTGCCCTGCCTCGTCTTGTTCCCGCTCGAAAACCTCCGATCAGACGATAACCCGTTCTTGTCTGCAAATCCGATTTTTTTCAGAAAGATTTGACGTTCAGATTTTCTAAATATCGGTTGATCAGCGGAAAATCCGAAGGCGTAACCATCAAAAGCGCTTTTTCGCCTGCCTTTCCGTTCTTCGTTACGATCACTGCAAACAACGCCTTGTCTTTTTCAAACGCTTCAAAAAGATCAAATACTGTGGCCGTACAAGGTAAGATAAGGTAACGCTCGGAAATGCTTTCTCCCAGAATTTCTCCGCATGCCGTGTTTTTCAAAAATTCGCTTACGTTTTCTCCCGCTTTTACTCGCTTTGCGATCTCTTCATATAGAAAATAACAGTTGATGACTCCCGCCATTTTGCCATGATCATACACCAACAATGTCTTTTGCTTGTGTTCCGAAAACGCCTCTACCGCCGTCAAAAGCGGTTTGTCCGCAAAAACAGAGGCTATTTTCCGCGCTTTCAGCGCATCCGTCGCCAAAGGCGGATTGCATAACTGCTTTTCAATAAACTCTATGTTGTTCACTACATCGTCGCAAGGATTTGCGATAAAAAGCTCTCCGCCCGCCGTGCGATGCACGATTGCGTTGCGCAACTTGCCGTAATCGACAAGTTCGTTTTCATACCGCCGTACCGTCAGATTTCTGTCCGTACATCGCTTTACAAGATCGGTAAAGTTCTGCGTCGGCCGTGCATTGTACAAAATTTTTAATTGACTTTCAATGCGGTTATAGCTCTTCAAAAAGCGCGCCGCGTTGCCGTATTCCATTGCTCTTTCCCCCTCCTTGTCTAAATTATACCATAGTTTTGTGGTGTCGGCAATACCTAATCGCAAAATATTGTATATTTTTTCTTTGGTTGCATATTTTCCCCGTTTATGTTATAATATGCAAAAAAATTTGGCGGCTGTTCTTTTTTCACGCTGTTTTTGCAAGAAGGAGTTTGTTTACCGCGTATGTCCCAAAAACTTTATAAATTGAATTTTCAGCTCGTTCCGGACGGCTGCTGGTATACCAACCTTCGGAGCGCTCTGCCCAAAGAGGTTTGGGATAAACTTCGCCGCGCCGCTTACGCGCGCGCGGGCGGAAAGTGCGCCATTTGCGGCGCTTCTTCTCGCCTGGAAGCACACGAGGTCTGGAGCTATGACGACACCAATCATATTCAGACACTCCAAGACATCATCGCCGTCTGCCCAGCCTGCCACGAAGTCATCCACATCGGCCGAACTTCCCTTCTCGGAAGAGAACCGCAGGCACAGGCGCATTTTATGAAGGTCAACAGCTGCTCTCAAAGTGAATACCATGCCGCTTTGGGCGAAGCCAACCGCATCCACGCTGAGCGCAGCCGTTATGAGTGGATCACCGTCATTGATGCCATTAAGCACCTTTTTTGAATATTCTGATTAAGAGTGCAAATTCTGAAAAATTCGTTTTTCTGTTTCCGATCTTATTACGGAAACCTACATCAAGGGAGTAATACAATGAGTATTTTTTCCAAATTGTTATCGAAAAAAAATTCCGCCGAAGACCCAAGGGAAACTTGCGGTAAACGCGCCGGATTTTTAGGGATCGCCCTCAATATTCTGCTTGCCGCGGGTAAAATAACTTTCGGCTCCATCGCAGGCGCACTTTCCGTTGTGGCAGACGGCCTCAATAACCTCACTGATTGCGGAAGCAACATCGTTTCGGTGATCGGCTTTAAGATGAGCGGAAAACCGGCCGACCGCGAACACCCGTTCGGGCATCGCCGCGCCGAAACCATTGCCGCTCTCGTTATCTCCGTCGTTATCCTTGCCGTCGCCGCTGAACTTGCCCTGCAATCGGTCGAAAAACTGTTTGCTCCCGAACCCGTGGCGTTTTCCGTCGGTCTTCTTGTCGTTTTAGGGGTTTCCGTTCTTGTAAAGCTATTTATGTTTGTCATGAACCGCTCGCTCGCCCGCGACTATTCCGCCGAAACATTCAAAGCAACCGCTACCGACAGTTTAAGCGATGCCATCGCTACCTCCGCCGTCTTTTTGTCGTTGCTCATTTCTCACTACTCCGGCTTTGATCTCGACGGCTATATGGGTATCGCCGTCGCCGTCTTTATCGCCTTTTCCGGTGCTTCTATCCTCAAAGATACCGTTTCCAGCCTGATCGGAAAAGCTGCCGACGAACAAATTATCAAAGATATCGAACAGCGCATCGGATCTTTTGCCGGCGTACAGGGAATTCACGATCTTCTCATTCACGATTACGGCGCGGATAAATTTTATGCAACCGTTCATGTCGAAGTAGATTCCCACATGCCCATTATGGCTGCCCATGACCTCGCCGATGACATCGAACGCGATTTTTCAACACACACCAATATTATTCTGACCGTCCACATCGATCCGCTCGTCTATGGCGATCCTCGCGTCGATTTATATCGCGGAAAAGCACAACAGGCGGTCGAGTCGGTCGATATTACGCTTCGCATGCATGACTTCCGCGTTGTCGGCGGTGAAACACACTCTAACCTCGTGTTCGATGTAGCCGTTCCTTTCGACTGCAAACTTTCCGATTCGGAAATTTCGCGCCGCATTCGCGAAAAACTCGTTTCGGAAAACGAAAATGTGGATGCCATCATCACCGTCGAACGCCAAAACATTGAATAATCTTTTGTTGCGTTTCTTTCTTAATATTGACGCTTTTTCCCTACCCGTTATTCGATTTTTTGTATCTTTCCGATTTACAGGCTCTAATTTTTTAGAATAATCGTACTCATTTCTTATATCATAAATCGTTTTTTTCATTTTATTTATCGGCACTGCTTCATTGAAATCAATGGATAAAAGAGCACTTTCCTATCTTACCACTGCAACAAACAGCATAAATTTTTTGCTGACTGCTTCAATGATTTCGTGATACGAACGGACAAAAAAAATATACTTGCATGCTTTTCAAAGCAGAAAATTGGTTTGTAAATTTTATCCGGATTATCGCCGAACCTTTTTTAACAACGAAACAATGTATTGAAACAAATCAAACGCTTTTTTGAGCTTTATCTGTTCTTTTTAAGGATGATTCTTTGCATATTATAAAAATTTGGTGTTCTGCCACCCTAAAATTTAAAAGGAGATTCGTATGAAAGATAATAAAGAAAAGAAACACCTCACGTTCTTAATAGTGGGGCTTGCATCGATAAGTATTTTTTCCGCTACTTTATTTTCTTTGTTCGGGAACCTATTCAGATTCAAAGCACAAAGTATTTTGTGGCCGCTGGCAATCATTTTTCTTGTCTACGATTTAATTTTTTGCATAATTCCTGCCTTAGATCTGTTACCGGTCAAAAAGCAAAAGCTGATTAAAAGAATCCGAATCGTTTTCTCTTTGATCGGCGGAACATTGTTTATCATAGATTCTTTTGTTTTTATTGATAATTTGATTTATTCTTTTATGCTCGTAACGATGGTTTTCTGTCTTTTTATAGGACTGATTTTTTTAAAGAAATTATTTAAGAGCTATTTTCAGGACAATGATTGATCTTTTATAAATCAAAAGTATGGATTGATGTCAACAATAACTTTCAAAATGCCGAAATGATGCGATTTTTTGTAACCAATTTTTTTCTTTCCTTTTTTAAGATGCACTATGCTCCCGAAAACCTTTCGCGCGCTTATCGGCAGCATCAAAAAAGTTATATTAGGTATTTAAGTACGCCACCGGCATCGATCATCCTATTTCACACTGAAAATCAATATTAATTTTTTAGAAAAGTTGATGAAACATTTTAAATTATCCAACGTTTGTGTTGTTTTGAAAAAGGAGCGGACAGTGCAAAACACTGTCCGCTCCTTTTTCACCCGTTTTATACTCACTACGCCAATATCTGCATAAGCTTTAAAAAATTTTTCTCTTTTGCTTTCTTATAGCAGAAAAATATATCGATCAGCGGCCAGATCCCAAATGTTAACCATCCGACCAGCAATTTTCCTATCCCCATTCCTACATCACCGATCACAAACCTGTCTACGCCAATCCCGCCTAAAAATACCGACAACAATATGACCCCCACCGTTCCGTGCAACTTTTGCGACAAAACTTCGTCTGCAAGCGAATCATCTGCCTCTGTCAGCCGATGTTTGAGCATCACGTATTTTTCGTCCGGTATCTTGTCCTTTAAAACATTCATAACTTCTTTCACTTTCTCTTCTGTCATAATTTTTTCCTCCAAAATAATACAAATTGTATATTTTCATTCGTTTTGTATTATTATATATAGGTTTTATTGTTTTGTCAATCGTTTTGTATGATATGTTCCCGATAAAACATACGTTTTGTATAATACTATACAAGAGGAATTTGTTATGTTTCGATTAAAAGAACTAAGAGAAGAAAACGGAATGAAGCGAAGCGAGCTTGCAAGGCAATTAGGCATAAACGCGGGAACGATCGCCAATTATGAAAACGAGATCCGTCAGGCACCCTATGAGTACCTGTTATTGTTTGCCGCATTCTTCGATGTAAGTGTGGATTACCTGTTGGGGCAAGGCCAAAAATCCGAAATGAAAACAAAATTAAACGGAGCCTTGACCGAAAACGAAAGAGTCCTCATCGATCATTACCGAAATTGCAGCCCGACCGGCAAAAGCCGGATTTTAGAATACGCCGAAATGTGGAAAAATAAGCAATGAGATCTTTCTGTTTTTGCAACATTTTTAAGTCCAGAAAGCAATTTTGACTTATATCTAAGCTTTTTCGTCTAACTCTTTCTCCAATCAAAAAATGGCATTTTTTATTATATTTTTGCTGTTTAATACTATTTTTTAATCGGCTAAAAAGAGGCGCCTTCCCGTAAAACTGTAAGTTTTACGGGAAGGCGCCTCTTTTATTCATAAATTTTCTTTCCGATAAATACCTGTCATTGAACAACGCTTTGTAAAATTTTGTATAAGTAAATCTTAGCGTGATCAAAAAAACAGAAACTTATTTGACCGTGTGTGGATAAGTTCCGAATTTTTAAATTTTACGGTAAATTCCCTCGGCAAATTTCTTCTTTTGGAATAAAGCGCTCTTACAAATTCATTCAAATTTTCGTTTATCCCTTTTGCCTGTATTATTCTGTTTTATCCTCATCGTTCCGGTCTTCTTTTGCAACTTCCTTTTTTTGCTCGTCGGCATCAGAAGTATTATCCTCCGAAGTTCCTCCGAACAGTGACATAATGATAAACGTCGCATATACCGCGATTTCTGCCAACATCACGAAAAATCCCAACCAGGAAAGAAATTCTCCGAAACCTGCACTGTATCCGGAACGATTGTTGATCTGGGTAAGAATATTCTGCAACGCACCGATCGCCGTAAAGATAAGCGTAACGACAAATGCCGTTTTAGCCGTTTTACGAAGTTCCTGATCCTCACTCTTGACAATGACATATCCGCCGACAATAGCATACGCGATAAAACTAAGATATCCGCTCAGCCATATCAAAGCCTTTTTCCAGCGATTGTTCCAAACTTTTTTCATACATTCCTCCTTTTTTTTCATTATACGACACAATTCCTCTTTTTGTCAACAGAAAAATGAAAAGACTTTCTTTGCCTATAAAAATTTTATCGGTTATTATTGAACAATCTATCCTTTTTTCTTGCTTTTTCGTTAAGGTTTTACCGCCGCAAGTTTTTTTGTGGCGGTATCCGTTTTATACACTTTTTATTAGCTTCTTTTTCTCCGATTCATACTCTTCGTCTGTCAACAGTCCGATATTATGCAACAATCCCAAATTATGAATCGCATACGCCGAATTGATCGACAAACACAATTGTTTTTGCTGTAAAAATTCTTCCTCCGTCAACACCCCCGCATCGTATAGATCTTTATATTTTTTCAACATTTCAAAAGAATTTTCATTTAAGTTTTCCAAAAAGACAACGCCGCCTCTGCCCGTTGCCGCAAACGTCGCTTTACCCTTTTCTGCTGACGGCTTGGCCGAATATACCGCTTCACCCTCTGCCGAACCTTCCGCATTCTTTTGCTTTTCTTTCATCAGCCCGTTCAGCATCCAGAAAGCAAACTCTGCCGCCGCTATAAAAATAAACGGAATATACGCCATTGTACAATAATCTTTTGAAGAAAGCTTTGTTACCGAATTATTTGTTACCCCAACGATTTCATAATATTCTCTTGCAATGCCTTCCAATTCGAGTTTTGTAACCGTCGTAAAAACGATCCCCTCAACAAGATACAACGCCCCTAACACCAACCCGACGATCACGATCGCATACAGATCTTCTTTCTTTTTATCAAAAAAGAACCACAAAATCGTAAGAACAACCAAAATCGAAGCAAGAATCACAATACAGATATTTACGGTCTGTACAAACGCGTCCATCCATTCGTATGTATTGTATGAGAAAGATTCGTTTCCCGCTTTGAATTCTTCCAGCGCTTTGCTTTGATTTGCCAGAAATTTTATGATCTGACTGTCTCCGCTTATTAGCTTAAACCCGTTTTCCGACGTCTTTATCGCTTCGATAACATTACCGCCAAAAGCATACCTCGTATCCAGATTGATCAAACTAAAACACAGGCACAACAGCGAAAACAACGCAACAATCAATCCGATCAACGAAAGCAAAACCCTTTTTAACGTAACTTTTTCCATTTTCTCTCCCTTTTTGCGAATATATCTTTTTCTGCTTCTCTCAAAACAAAAAAGTGTTTTCTTCTTCTGTTTCAGCCTTTTTTCCTCGAAATTTTTATGCCGCTAAAATTTTCCCCCGCGGCGGCCTTCGTTTTATTCACTCATTATCAACTTCTTTTTTTCCGCTTCAAACTCTTCGTTCGTCAACAGTCCTTTCTTGTTCAATATTCCGAAATTGTACAAAGCGTACATCGAATTGATCGACAGGCACAATCGCTTTTGCTGCAAAAATTCTTCCTTCGTCAAGACCCCCGCATCGTATAGATCTTTATATTTCATCAATAACGTAAAATATTCGTCCTTTCTGTTTTCCAAAAAAGCAACGCCCCCCTTGTTGGACAACGTAAATGCTGCTTCTTCCTTTCCTGCGGCGGGATTCGACGCACAAATTCCTTCGACTTCTTCCGTTTCCGCATTGTCGCCCTTTTCTTGCATAAGGTAGTTGACCATCCAGAACGCAAATTGCCCCACCGCAAGCACAATCATCGGAATATACGCAAAAGTGCAGATTTCTTTTGAACTCATATCCGCAATGGAAATGGGCACCTCAACCGCTCCCATCTCCTCGGTTAACAGTTTCAGCAATTCCTTTGCCATTTGTTCCATTTCTAATTTCGTAACCGTCGTCAGAACGATACCTTCTACAAGATACAATGCCCCCAACACAGTTCCGACAATGACAAGCGCATACAAGTCTTCTTTCTTTTTATCAAAAAAGAACCAAAGAACTGTAAGCACAATTAAAATCGAAGAAATAACCAAAATTAAAATATTTAATACTTGCGCAAAGACATCCATCCATTCATATGTATTTATTGCAACCTCTGTTTCATTCGGAACTTTCAACATTGCAATATATTCGCTTAAATTTGCCAATAATAACGTGATTTTGCTGTTTCCGCCCAATAAATCGAATCCGTTTTCCGCATATTTTATATTATCAATGTTGCTTCCTGAAAATTCAAATCCGCCCATAAGATCCAGCCGTACCAAATTAAAAGCCAGGCACAGCAATGAAAACAGCACGATCACAAACCCGACCGACGCAAGCATGATCCTTTTCAGCGTAACTTTTTCCATTTTCTCTCTCCCTCTTTCCGAATATACCTTTTCCGCCTTTATAAAGCCGGCATACCCATATTCGGATTTTTCTTATAATTTTATTATATGAGACATCTTTTGACCTGTCAAGCCTTTTCCAAAATTACTTTGTTGTCTATTGATTCTCTTTCCTTTTCAATATTTATCCTTCTCTTTCTCGTCTGATTTTTTATTGTATTCGTTTTTGATATAATCACAGAAAGCAAAGGGGCGAAGCACCAAATTTTTGGCGCTTCGCCCCTTATTGAAACTTTTTCTTGATATTTCATCAAAAAATTTGATTCTTCTTTTCAGTATAACACGTCTGAACCCTTTGATTTGAAAAATACAATTCTGAATTCCGTTTTTTCCCATTCATCGACCATTAACGAAAAACTATGTCAATACTTGACTGTTAAAATATTTTTAGAAATTGAGCCTCTTTATATCATATTCGACTGCCAAATCATTTCGCCTTTCAAATCATTCATCATTACAGGCTTTTTCGGTTCCCGCATAAAGCCGCATATACACCAAAAAACCACGTTCGTCAGCGCAATGACGATGAACGGAATATACGAATACGTAAAAAACAGCTTTTCCGTTGCGACTTCGGCTCCGAAAAACTTAAAAATATTTTCGTAATTTGTACGTACGATCCAAAGAAAAATATATCCTTCTGCCAAATAAACAATGCCGAACAGCAAAGCAAGCACCGCAGAAACCTGCATCGCCGCAAAACTTTGCCGCGCCGTAAGCCCCAAAGCCGCCAGAATAATCGCAAAGGCGCTTCCGAACAAAACAAAAAAATTAACGGCCTGCGCCACATTTTCAAACCAATAAAATTTTTCATACCATACCGATTGCCCTTCCGATTCGCTTTCCGCAATCAATCGGTTCATTAGGTCAATCGACTGGATAAAATCACTTTTTCCGCTCAACAGATCGAATCCCGTCTCCCGATATACGCCAACCAAGAAAATCTCCGCAAAATTCGTGCCTTCCGCCTCTTTCCGCAACGCATCCCACGCCGCCTCCCCTATGTACGATTGCAGATCCATCTCCATCTGTACGGCGATCATCCCCACGATTGCGGTTAAACACATCACCAGTGCCAAAAGCAACAAAATTATCTTTTTTGCCGAAATCCACATTTCCTCTTTTCCTTCTCTTCTCTCTTTTTGAACGTTTCTTCCCTTGTCACTCCGCCGCCTTGCCCCGTTCTGCCCTGCTTCTTCATTTTACCGTACTTTTCCTTCCCTGTCAATACTTTTATTTTTTTTACTGCGTCAAATATTTTCCCGTTTTCCCCGTCGCGCGCCGGCTCTCTTTTTTATACCCTCTCCGCCGCAATCTCCCCGCTTTTCAAACTCGTTCCGTTTCTCTTCGCCGCCCTGAATCTTCTTTCGCTTTTGAAACATCGATCCTGCCTTTTTTTCGCGCCGTTGCGAACATTTGTTAGGTCAACGACGATTGTCCGCTGCATAAAAACAGGCAAAACAGAAAAAGCCGAAAAGAAGCAAAGCGCTGTTCGGGCGCTACAAAAGTCGGTTAATGCGGATCGTCGGTGAATAAGAAAAGACGGACAAAAAGCATGGGGCCGAAAAAACTTAAAAGCCGCAAACCGTTTGATGCAAAAATAAACGGCGGCGTACATCGTTTCCGATTTTACGCCGCCCAAAACAATGCGCTGCCTTTGCCGCTTTTCTTTTATAAGCCGTCTCAGCCCTTTGCTCTTATCCCGAATTCGTTTTCCTCTCTTGCTTTTTCTCCTTTTTCCTTGTTTTTTACCTTATCTGTTCGCCTTTGCTCTTGTTTTTCCGCGTCTGCTCTTATTTTTTCACATCGGCTTCTGTTTTTCCGCAACGGCTCTTGTTTTTCCGCATCGGTTTTGCCTTTCCGCATCGGTTTTGTCTTTACCTCGTTTTTTTATCGCTCGTTTTTCGACATAAAAAAAGACACCCGATTGAGTGTCCTTTTTGTTTGGATGCGGCAACTACCTAACCTCCCGGAGGGTAATCCTCAAGTACTTTCGGCGCAAGAGAGCTTAACTTCTGTGTTCGGTATGAGAACAGGTGGATCCTCTCCGCTATCGTCACCGCAATGG